>CACZRQ010000035.1 GCA_902783615.1 uncultured Bacteroidales bacterium
CAGCTACTTCCGTAAACATATACGCAATGTGAGCAGCAGCTTCGTTACCATCACAAGTAATGAATTTTTTCTCTTTAGCCATAATTCTTTTTTTAGTTATTTAATAGTTATTACCTGCATTTAGAGTTCAATCTGCAAATATAGTTCTTTTTTGTCAATTAACAATGCAGTATTTGCAAATTATTAACTATCTTTATCACCGAAATTAATAATTGTATAATTATGGTGCTTTACGTCTTCAATCCAGATACCGATTTGGCTCTTGCCAATGGGGCAGGTAATTATACACCTACAGCTCCTGTGCGTCAGATGATTCACGACTTGTCGGTACTGCCAATGTGGTATGCAGAGCCTGGCAGCAGTGTCTTAGCGGAGGGGGAATACAACGAAGAGTTCCTGCAGGCGATGTCAGAACTCTTTCATTTGGACTTAAAGCTGATTTCCTTGAAAGACTTGCCGCAGGTGGAAGAACCCTTCTTGGTGTGTCCTTGGGGATGGAACCGCTCGTTCCGCAACATGCTTCATAGGGCAGGGGTGGATATGGTTTATCTACCCAACGATTTCGAGCTGGATGAACAACGCAAACTATCGCAGCGCAACGTGACCAGTGTGGTTTTGGATCTTTTCAAGGACGAACCTGGCTTTTGTGGCTTGTCACTCAATCTGCTGAAGACATCGGAGTGTGAGAATTATTGCAACTTCATGACCAGCATAGGTGGGGTGGTGTTTAAGGAACCTTGGTCGAGCAGTGGCAAGGGCTTGCTGTGGTGTAGGGATGCCTTTACGGAGAAAGACAGGAACTGGTGCCAACGTGTGATTGATACGCAGGGTTATGTCACCATGTCTCCCATATATAATAAGGTGCAGGACTTTGCTATGGAGTTTTTTGTAGATGAAGCGCATAACAACGAGGTTACTTTCTTGGGCTATTCGCTGTTCGATACCGATATGAGAGGTAGCTATAAAGGTAACACATTACTGGATAACCAGGAGATTGAGCATTACCTTACAGATTATGTGCCCTTGGAGCATCTGCAGAAAACCAAGCAAATGGTGGGTAGCTTCCTAGGTGTTTATGGCTATCGTGCTTGTGTGGGGGTAGATATGATGATTTGCGAGGAGCCCAGTGGTATGTGTATCCATCCTTGTGTGGAGATAAATTACCGTGCTACAATGGGTTTTCTTGCCCGCATCCTGAAAGACGAATACTTGACGAAAGAGGCTCATGGCAGGTTTGTGGTACAGCATTTCCATACATCTGAAGAGTTGCAGGCTTTCGTCAAGGAAAACCGCAACAAGGCACCGTTGCAGATTCAAAAGGGTAGGATACGTAGTGGCTTTATGACGTTGGTTCCTGTTACCCCAACCTCGCAAAACTTGGCTTATATGGATGTTTACTGATCAAGCTGCACAGCTTTGCTCTCATTCCCGTATCTATCAATAGCACTCACGGCAAAGTAGGCTTTGGCAGCCCACGGAGTAATGGGGGCATAAGTGTAAGTGGTGCCTTTAACTCTCTGTGCCACAATGTTAGCTGGGTTATTGGTATCCACAGGATAAGAGTTTGATGCATAGATAACATACATGGGTGCATTCCTGGTGTCATTGTCTGTAGCTGCCTCCCATTTCAACAAGGTGTATCCATCGCCATCCGTTTGCACGTGCAATTGCTTGGGTGCTGAAGGTGCCTTGTTGTCGAGCCAAGGTAAAGCTGGCGTCAAAGCAGGGGCGGTGTAAAGCTCATCCACCAGCAGATCGTACAACCCCTGCACGTTGTCCATCAGGTATTTCACACGATAGTGTGCCTGACCCACCAAACCATTGTTGCGACAGAATCGTATCTGCCTGTCAATCTCGTTGATGTTCCAGTCGCCTTCCTTTGGGTCGAGGAAATAAATACCTAAGCCTGATATCACCTGCCTGCCGTTGCTTTGCTCCTTCCAATCCAAGGCGAAGGGATAGAAATTGTTTCCCTTGAAATACATCATGGGATATATTTGATCCTGAATGCCTTCGCCTAACCAGCCAACCACGTCCTGCTTCACTGCATCATAGGCATTCCATCCTCTGGAGGGATAGCGCGTGGTGTCATCGTATTTTCCTACTGGACTGGTGCTTACCTTCACCCAGGGCTTCAGGGCTTTTACACCGTTATAGATATAGCGCACAATCTCGGTGATGTTGTCTCTGCGCCACTGATTGATGTCCCGTCCGTTGCCATACTTGCGGAACTCGTTTCTGTCAGGGAATTGAGGGGAGTTTTCCGGATAGCGCAGGTAATCGTAATGCACACCATCCACGTCGTAGTTTTGCACCACCTCACGCGTGATGTCCATCAAGTATTTCTTGGTGTCAGGGTGTCCTGGATTCAGGAAAAACTCTCGCTTATAGGCCACGGTAATGGCTGGTCTCTTCTTGGTTACCGAGTTCTTACCCAGTGAGTTGACATGCGTTCTGTTTCCTAAGGGAATAGCCACGATCCAGGCATGGCATTCCATACCTCTCTTGTGGCATTCCTCCACCACAAAGGCCAACGGATCATAGCCTGGGTCGCCTGCAGTCTTGCCAGTCAGGATCGAGTTGTAGGGCTCGTATGCCGAATCATATATCACATCGCCTCTGGTGCGAGTTTGGAAAAGCACCGTGTTGAAGTTGGCCATCTGCAACTTGTCGAGAATGTCAATGAGTTCGGCTTTCTGCCGCCTGATTCCTTCGGCATTGGTAGCTTTGTTTTTGGGCCAATCCAGTCCATAGACAGCTGTTATCCAAGCTGCCCTCACTTCGTGTTTGGGGAGGGGAGTCTGTGCCAGCATCAATTGGCAGCACAAACATGCTATTATTGCTATTATCTTCGATTTCATGGTGCAAAGATAGATTATTCTTGTTGGATAAGCAAGTAAATCGTTATTTTTGATACTTTTCTTATAATTTGCTTCATTATTCCGATATATTCTATTAATTTTGCACCGTTTTGTGAAATAACGATAGGTATTTGTAATTATGATAACGTTTTTTCTGTCAGTAGTAGCGTTGATAGTTGGCTATATGGTGTATGGAAGGTTTGTGGAACATGTGTTTGGTCCCGACAACCGTCGCACCCCAGCATTGAGTATTAACGATGGTGTAGATTTTATTCCCATGCCTTTGTGGAAGATCTTTATGGTGCAGTTCCTCAACATCGCAGGCACGGGTCCCATCTTTGGTGCCATCATGGGAGCTAAATTTGGTTCATCGGCCTATCTGTGGATTGTGCTGGGCTGTATCTTTGCTGGTGCTACACACGACTATCTCGCGGGTATGATATCTTTGCGAAACAAAGGTGTTGGACTGCCAGATATCATTGGTAAATACCTTGGTAAAGGTGCAAAAAGGTGTATGCTGATGTTTTCAGTGGTGCTACTCGTCATGGTGGGAGCGGTGTTTGTGTATAGTCCTGCCATTATTTTGAGCGGAATGATTGGCGATTTCATGACATGGGTGGTGATCATTTTCGTCTATTATTTCATTGCCACCATGATGCCTATCGACAAGATTATCGGTAAGATATATCCGTTGTTTGCCTTGGCTTTGCTCTTTATGGCAGGAGCCATGTTTGTTGGACTAATTCTCAAGATGCCTGACATTCCTGAGATTTGGGAGGGTATGGACAATCGCAATCCCAAGATGGGCCCTATTGTACCTATTTTATTTGTAACCATTGCTTGTGGCGCCATCAGTGGTTTTCATGCCACACAGAGTCCGCTAATGGCTCGATGCATCCGACATGAGAAGTTGGGGCGTCCTGTGTTTTATGGGGCAATGATTACAGAAGGTATTGTGGGACTAATCTGGGCCACCATTTCGTCTTATTTCTTCTATGGCGGGGGTGCCGAAGAGTTAGGTGCCGATATCTCTTCCAGTGCTCCACAGATTGTGAATATTGTTTCTAAGAACTGGTTGGGTGTTTTGGGTAGTATTCTTGCCTTGTTGGGAGTGGTGGCAGCACCTATCTCAACTGGTGATACTGCTATGAGAAGTGCCCGATTGATAGTGGCCGATTTCATCCATCTGAATCAGAAATCCATACGTAATCGTTTGTTCATCAGCATTCCTCTGTTCTTGGTGACTATCTTGGTCCTGTGGTTTAATATTGCTGATGCTGATGGATTCAATGTAATCTGGAATTACTTTGGATGGGCTAATCAAGCATTGTCGGTCTTTACCCTGTGGGCTATTACGGTATATCTGGCGCATAAGCATAAGCCATTCTACATCACGCTGATACCTGCTATGTTTATGACCTTTGTTTGCAGCACTTTCCTGTTGATATCACCCATCGCTTTTGGCTTGGGCAATGTGATATCCTATAGCATTGGAGGTAGCATCGTACTTGGTGCTCTGGCTTGGTTCTGCTATTGGTATCGTAGTAATGTGAGTTTGTTTGAAAAAAAAAAGCATGGTTGATACATTATTTCAGAAAAACCATTAACTTTGCGGTGTTAGAGAATTAAAACTTACTGCTATGAAACGTTTTTTGATGTTTATGACAATGTTGGCATTGGCGCTGAGCTATTCAACTGATGCCGAAGCACAGGGATTCATAAAAAATCTCGGTAAGAAAGTGGTAGATAAAGCCAAGGAAAAGGTAGAGGAAAAAGTACTGAAAGAGGAGGACAAGGCAGCTGATTCCGTACTTGATGGTAAACCTAATTCCAAGAGCAAAGGGGCAGAGACTGAAGAGGCAGAAGAAGTGGATGATACTCCAGATGCTGTTGCTCAAAATGTAAAGAGTGACTTCGTTCGTGGTAGTGTGATTCTCTTCGAGGATGACTTTGCCAATGAGCAGTTGGGTGAGTTCCCTTCCAAGTGGGATATCAGTGAAGGTAGTATAGAAACTTCTGCTATTAACGGTAAGAAGTATTTGCATAGCAATGCTCCTGACTCTAGGTTCTCACCTTTGATGGAGAATATGAAGTCTTATTTGCCTGAGGTCTTTACGCTGGAGTGGGATGAGTTCTTCTGCAAGGCTGGAGATATATCAGACTTTCCAACTGATTTCAATTTCTATGACGCAGATGGGAGTGAAGTTGGTCATATATATAAAAGGTATCGCCCAACTAATCCTGATTTTTATGGCAACTATGATTTTAAGAAAGGCGGTGGCTCTGATGATTCTGTTACAGGCAGTTTTGACTGGGACCAAATGAAGAAATACATCAAGATTGGTCAGTGGAATCATTTCGCCATTTCTTTCAATAAACGTGCTATCAAAATATATGTCAACGGAAATCGATTCATCAATCTTCCCAATGTTGCGGCGCCTGCACGGTTTGAATTCATTATTCAGGATGAAAATCCGTATCGTGGAGTTGCGAATGTAGTTCTTGCCGCTGGTGCTGTTGAACTGTATGAGCGTCAGACCACCAATTTATCCGCTGAAGCAGCTGCTGTGGAAAAAGCCATCGAGGAAACAGGTAAATTCGTTACCAATAATATCCTGTTTGAGACTGGTAAGGCAACCTTGAAGCCTGAGTCAATGGAGGAGATTATGAAGGTGGCTGAGTATATGAAGAATAATCCAACGGCTCGCTTCGAGGTGCAAGGCCATACGGATAACCAGGGTTCCGATAAGATCAATGACCCATTGAGTCAGGAACGTGCTGAGGCTGTGGTGAAGGCTCTCGAAGGTCAGGGCGTTGATCCTTTCAACCTGCGTCCTGTAGGCAAGGGAAGCCATGAGCCAGTTGCTGACAATAGCACGGAAGAAGGGCGTGCCAAGAATAGACGTGTGGAATTTATTAAGAGATAACTTAATTATAAATAAATCGTAGTATGAAGAAAATTTTATGTTTGGCATTTGCTGCTGTGTTGGCAGTAGGTGCAAGTGCTCAGGAGTTGGCTAACTTTGGTCGTGGCCAGCAGATTGTATCTCCTGAAATCAAGGGTGATTCAGTGACCTTCCGTCTGAATGCCAATTATGCAACAGTGGTGAACCTCTATGGCAACTGGATGGCAAATTACACAGATGTAGTGCCTCTGAAGAAGGGTGCTAACGGTGTTTGGGAAGTAACCATTGCTGCCCCAGAACCAGAGATCTACACCTACAACTTCATCGTTGACGGTGTGAGTGTGAACGACCCTGTAAACTACATGGTTCAGCGTGATGGTACTCGCTATCTGAATATGTTGTTAGTTCCAGGCGAACGTTCTGCCAACTATAACGAGACATTGTCTCATCGTGGCACTGTAAGCTACAGGTGGTATGATAGCAACATCCTGGGTATCAACCGTCGTGTAACTGTCTATACTCCTTATGGCTATGAGAGCAGCAAGAAGAGCTATCCTGTGCTCTATCTGCTTCATGGTGCTGGTGGCGATGAGGAAGCTTGGTCAAGTATGGGTCGCACTGCCCAGATTCTGGATAATCTGATTGAGCAGGGTAAGGCAGTTCCTATGATTGTGGTAATGCCTAATGGTAACCCTGGCCAGCAGGCTGCCAATACGATGGGTTTGCCAGTGAAGAACTATGACTATCGCGCTCCAGAGAACGCTAACATTTATGTGAGGAGTTTGGTAGAAGAACTCGTTCCTTTCATTGAGAAAGAATATCGTGCCATTCCTAAGAAGGCTTCTCGTGCCATCGCAGGCTTGAGCATGGGTGGTGGACACACTTTCGCTGCTTCCACTTTGTATCCAGATAAGTTCGACTATATCTGCCCATTGAGTGCAGGTGCTCGTGAAAGTGAGACACTGGATGCTCAGCTGCAAGGCATCAAGAAGGCAGGTTACAAACTCTACTGGATTGGCTGTGGTACAGCAGACTTTGCTTATCCTAACAATCAGGTGCTCGACAAGGCGCTGACCCGCAATGGCATGGAGCACACCTTCTATGAGAGCACTGGTGGCCACGAGTGGAAGAACTGGCGTCTATACCTGAACACCTTTGCACAGTTGCTGTTCAAGTAAGAGATGGTTTAGAAGATAAAAAAGAAGAGGATGCCCGATTGAGCATCCTCTTTTAGTATCATGCATTTTGGTATAAATAGCGTTTGATTGATTTCTTAGGTGTCTTCTCGAACTCTTCGTAGAAGATCTTGATCTTGTTGAGTTGGCAATAGCCAGGCAACTTCTGGTTCAGCTGCACTCGATTCTCTTCCATTACTGTTGCCATCTTTCCATTCACGATGCCCTCCTTGTTTGCGAGGTCGAAATCTGGATAAACCAAACCCACCAACTTGTCGTCTTGCTGAATCACAATACTCTCAGATACGTATGGCATGCTGTTCAGCTGACCCTCAATCTCTTCAGGATAGATGTTCTGTCCACCAGCACCTAAGATCATGTTCTTCGAACGTCCACGAATGGTGAGGTTACCTTCATTGTCCAGCACACCCAAGTCGCCTGTATGCAGCCAACCATCCTTAGTCATAACAGCCTTGGTAGCATCAGGATTCTTGTAGTAACCTAACATCACATTCATACCCTTTACAAGAATTTCGCCTGGTACATTGTGGGGATTGTGAGAATCGATCTTGATTTCCATGCGAGGAGCAGCCTTGCCACAAGAATATGGCTTGTATTTATCCCATCCTTCGTATGAGATGATAGGCGCACATTCCGTCATGCCATAGCCCACTGTGTATTTGAAGTTGATGGAACGCAGGAACGATTCCACCTCTTTGTTCAATGGAGCACCACCTATGATAACCTCGATGAAGTTGCCGCCAAAGCCAGCTGTTACCTGTTCGCAGATGCGTTTCTTCACGATATCGCTCAATACAGGCAAGTTCAGCATCAGCTGAGCCCAGATGTTCTTCTCCAGCTGTGGCAATACCTTCTTCTTGATGATTTTCTCTACCACCAATGGCACAGCAATGACGATGCGAGGTTTCACTTCGGCAAAGGCTTGAGCAATGATCTTTGGTGATGGTACACGGGTGAGGAAATAAACATGGCATCCCGTAACGAACTCATATAGAAATTCGAACGACATGCCAAATGTATGTGCCATAGGCAGGATGCTCACCACCTTGTCGCCAGGATTCAGTGTCAGTACACTTTCCGCGAAAGCCATGTTCGACCATAAAGCGCGGTAGGGAATCATCACACCTTTCGAAGAACTGGTGGTACCAGAGGTGTAGTTGATCATCGCCAACTCGTCAGGATTCTGCTCCTTGTAATACTGCACATGCTCAGGACGGAAGTTCTTGGGGTATTTCTTGCCGAAAATCTCATTCAGGTGTTCTCTTGCATGTAGCAGTTTCTTGTTGCGAGCCACCAGCACAGAGAAGTCTGTCATGAGCATAATACCTTCCAGGCGAGGCATTTCCTGCTCGTTCAGGTCTTCCCAAACGCGATCTCCCACATACAACATACGAGCATCGGAATGATTCACGATGTGGTGGATGTTATCAGCTTTGAACTCATGTAGGATAGGCACAACAATGGCACCATAAGAGAGGATACCTAAGAATGTTACCCCCCAATGCGAGGAGTTGCGTCCGCAGATGGCAATCTTGTCACCTTTCTTCACACCAGCTTCCTCAAGGAAGATATGTACTTTTTCTATTTTGCGCGCCACATCCTTATATTGGAGCGTCGCACCATTATAATCGGTCAGGGCATCTAAGTCCCAGTTCTTTTTAATCGATTGCTCAATTAACTGCAAAAAACCTTGTTCCATGTCAAATGATTGCACAAATTCAGTTATTTTGTGCAAAGATATGTGTTTTGTAGCAAACTGCAAAAGAAAATCAGGTTTTTTTTTGTTTAACTGCGTTTATCTAAAAAGTCTTGGAAAGCCTGCTTGTAGTTGTCGCCTATGGGGATGTAGGTTTTGCCAAACACGATGCGGTTGTGCTCAATCACCCTAATCTTGTCTTTTTGAACGATATAGGAGCGATGCACACGCATGAATTTCTGTGCTGGAAGCATCTCTTCCAGCGATTTCATGCTCATCAGCGTCAGGATGGGTTTTTCGGTATTTTCTTGGTATATTTTTACGTAATCTTTCAAACCTTCGATGTAAAGCACATCTTTCAGGTCGATCTTGATTCGTTTGTAGTCGCTCTTCACGAAGATGCTGTCGATGGTTTCCGTTTCGTTGGCAGTGGGTTGCTGCTGGGCTTGTTGCCCTTGTTGCACCAACTTAAACCATTCTTGCGCCTTATTGGCAGCTTGCAGGAAATCGGGATAGGAGATGGGCTTGAGCAGATAGTCGAGGGCATTCACCCTGTATCCATCAATGGCATATTGGTTGAAAGCCGTGGTGAACACCACACGGGTCTGCTGAGGAACCATGCGGGAAAAGTCCAATCCGTTGAGTTCAGGCATCTGGATGTCGAGGAAGAGTAAATCGGCAGGGTGGTCATGCAACTCCTGCATGGCCTGCACAGCACTACTGTACGATCCCGTCAGCTCCAGAAACGGAGTTTTCTTCACATAACTTGCCATCAGTCCTAAAGCCAACGGCTCGTCATCAACCACTGCACAACGTATCTTTGCCATTACACCTTATTTATTATATAGTCTGAATTTCCAATGAAGAGGAGTACATGGTTCCGTCATTACTCAATCCATAGTTCCAGGAATACCTGCCAGGATAAGACAACTCCAAACGTTTTTTCACTTGCTCCAAACCAATGCCACTGCCACTTTTGTCATATCCCACCTTGCGATGGTTGCTGTTCTGAATCAGGCATCGAATGGCGCCTTGCACCTCGCTGAACCTGATCTTGATGAAACTGGGCTCTGTGGGCGAGATGCCATGCTTGAAAGCATTCTCCACTAAAGAGATGAAAATGAGTGGGGCAATTGGGGTTTGACTGTTTGGATCCAAGTCATATTCCGTATCAACTGTCACATTGCTACTGAGGCGAATACGCATCAGTTCGATGTAGCTTTTGATGAACTCCATCTCCTTGCTCAGGGTGGTGAACTGCTCTTTGTCCTCATACAATACATGACGCAAGAGCTTGCTCAGTTCTTGAACAGATTCCTGCGCCTTGTCAGTATCGAAGGCAATCAAGGCATAAATGTTGTTCAGGGTATTCAGCAGAAAGTGGGGATTCAGTTGACTGCGAAGGTTCTGCAACTCAGCTTCTGCCAACGCTTTTTCTGCCTCCTTGCGCGAGGTCTCACTCTTGCGCCATTCTTCGCTCATCCTCACTACAGTAGCTATGATGGCGATGATGAACAATGGGAATGAATCTCGTATGACTTCCACCCAGATGGGAGGTCTGTATTCTGGGAAAAAGCGTCCTTCATATTCCATCGCCTGCTCAGGGAACCTTTCCATGAAATAGCGGAACATGTGTTCACCCCAAAGATGGTAGCAGAATGTCAGACCTAAGATGATGACCAGGTTCAGCAAGATATACCATTGGGCTTTGTGCTTGAGGTAATAATGAGGCACCAGCCAAAGGTAATTCATATAGAAAACCAAAGCCCATACGCCCATCCAGAAACCACCGGACAGCAGGTAGCTGGTGAAGGGAGTATTGAAACCGCCACGTATCAACATGAGGTAGGGGAACCCAATCATGATTCCCCATACCACAATGTGTGTGATCCATTTCTTGTTATTAGTCTTCAATTCTGGCATAGTGCTGCAAATATACGGATTATTATTCGTATCTCAAAGCCTCGATAGGGTCTAAGTTTGCAGCTTTCTTAGCTGGATACCATCCGAAGAACATACCAATGATGACGCACACGCTGAATGCCAATATAACAGAGCTCGTTGAGATAGAAACGGTTATCTGGTCGGAAACCATACTTACCAAAGCTCCTAATCCATAGCCTAACAGGATGCCGATGATTCCACCAGTGAGGCAAATCAACACGGCTTCTATCAAGAACTGACTCAGGATGTCGATGCCACGGGCACCTACTGACATACGCAGACCAATTTCTTTAGTACGCTCTGTCACACTTACATACATGATGTTCATAATGCCGATGCCACCTACAACCAATGAGATACCAGCAATAGCAGCCAAGAGCAGGGTCATCATGCCAGTCACGGTAGAAATAGTACTCATGATTTCTTCCATAGAACTCAGCGAGAAATTGTTTTCATCACCATCCTTCAGGCGGTGGTTACGACGCAACACATCCTCGATTTCGTTCATGGCCAGCTGGGTGTCTTCCTCAGTAGTAGCACTCGCCTGGATACCGCTCAGGTGAGTTTGTGAAAGCATACGCTTCATCACGGTAGTGAATGGAGCCAACACGATTTCATCCTGATCCATACCCATTGAGTTGGTACCCTTGCTTTCCAGCACGCCAATCACACGGAACGGAATCTTGTTCACACGGATGATCTTGCCAATGGGGTCTTCATCAGGGAAGAGGTTGTCAACAATGGTCTTGCCGATCACGCACACCTTGGCTGATGTCTTAACGTCCTGCTCTGAAAACATATCACCATCTTGCATTTCCAATTGGCGAATCTGCAGGTAATCCTCGCTGCAACCAGTCACAGATGCAGGATAGTTGTTGTTGCCTGCCACAAGCTGTCCTGAGCTGGAAACACTTGGACTAACATAGGTCACATGGGGACATTCGTTGCGGATGGAGTTGTAGTCTTCCATTTTCAGGGTCTGCATGGAGCTGGCATCCATACGCTGTCCGGCTCTACGCTCTCCACCTGGGTTGATCATGATCATGTTGGAACCCATGGATGAAATCTGGTTCTTGATCTGGTCTTGAGTTCCCTGACCGAATCCCAACATGGCAATCACTGATGCGATACCGATGATGATACCCAGCATGGTAAGCAGCGATCTCGTCTTATTGTTATAGATGGCCTTCAGGGCTATCTTGAAAAGATTTACGTAGTTCATAATCTTCTGTTTTTATTGTTCATCTGGTACAGGTATCGTAGCCAATGTTTCAGCAGCCGACTTGATGTTGCTATTATACCTATCTTCCTTCACGAGTCCATCTCGCAGTACGATAGTACGACTACTGTATTCGGCAATCTCAGGGTTGTGTGTCACGAAGATGATGGTTCGTCCCTCGGCATGCAGCTTCT
This sequence comes from uncultured Bacteroidales bacterium, assembly GCA_902783615.1. GTDB lineage: Bacteria > Bacteroidota > Bacteroidia > Bacteroidales > Bacteroidaceae > Bacteroides. The sequence goes on from CACZRQ010000035.1 coordinate 12,017, forward strand.
GGAAGAGTACCAAGATCTCGAATGAGGTGCGGGTGTCCAGGTTACCTGTTGCTTCGTCGGCCAGAATCACGGCAGGGTTGTTCACCAATGCACGGGCGATGGCTACACGCTGCATCTGACCACCTGACATTTGGTTCGACTTATGCTCCAGTCGATCGCCCAAGCCCACAGCCTTCAGCGCCTCGATGGCACGACGGCGACGCTCACTGGCAGAAACCTCACCATTGTACATCAGTGGAAGTTCCACATTCTCCACTGCTGTAGTCTTGGCCAGCAGATTGTAGTTCTGGAATACGAACCCAATCTTGCGGTTTCTCAAGATAGCGCGCTGGCTTCTCGACATCGTTCTAACAGGCACGCCGTCAAGGATGTACTCACCACTGGTTGGGGTGTCGAGGCAACCAAGCGTGTTCAGCAGGGTTGACTTACCAGAGCCTGACGTTCCCATGATGGTCACAAACTCACCTTCGTTGATGGTGAAGCTTACGCCTCGCAATGCCCTCACCACTTCATCGCCTACGATGAATTTGCGCTTTACGTTCTGTAATTCTATAACTGGTTTACTCATAATCTTCAAAGTTAGAAATTCTTTGTCAACTGTCCTTTGTCCATTGTTAATCGTCAATTACATTGGACCGCCAGGGCCGCCACCGCCAGGACCGCCGCCAGGACCGCCGCCCATACCAGGACCATTACTCATTCGCTCCATCATGCTGTTGACACGTTCGGTGGAAGTAGCATCAGTTACTACCTGCATACCTTCGGTAACACCCTCTACTTCAGTCATGCTATTACCAGTCAGACCAACTTTTACTGCATGGGCTGTATATACATTACCTTCCTTAGTCCATACTTTCTGTGGAGCGTCCACGTCATTGATCTGGGTAGCGCCAATGGCTGGGGTTGGGAAGAAGCGCAGGGCGCGGCTTGGCACCAATATCACGTTGTTGTGCTCTTGCTTGTAGATGGTCACGTTAGCTGTCAACCTTGGCTTCAACTTCAAGTCCTGGTTGGGAGCATTGATCACCACCTCATAGGTTACCACACTGCTGGAAGCTGACTCACTTTCGCCTAAGCGAACCTGAACCACTGTACCTTCGAAAGTTTCATCTGGATAAGCATCCACGGTGAAGGTAGCACGCTGACCTTCTTCGATACCACCTATGTCAGCTTCGTCCACATCGGCAATCACACGCATCTGGGTCAAGTCGGCTGCGATGTTGAACAGGGTAGGGGTGTTGAAACCAGAAGTCACTGTCTGACCTTCTTCCACAGCCTTGTTGATCACCACACCGTCGATTGGAGAGTAGATGGTAGCGTAGGAGAGGTTGCGCTGAGCCTTTGCCAGATTTGCCTTGCTCTGTTCATACTGAGCCTTGGCACTCAGGTAGCTATATTCGCTCTGCTCGAAATCCACATCGCTGATGAGCTGCTTCTCGTGCAAAGCCTTGTTGCGATTGTAGGTCTTCTCCTGATATTCATAGTTAGCCTTCTGGCCGTTGAAGTTAGCTTGCTGAGAGTTCAGGTCGCTCATCAAAGTCACCTTGTCAATCTCTGCGATCAATTCGCCCTTCTTCACCACCGAGTTGTAATCCACATAGATGCGGTCGATAATACCTGTCACCTGTGCACCCACCTCAACCTCAGTTACAGGTTCGATGGTACCTGTTGCGGTGATAGACTCAGAAACGTTTCCTCTGATTACTGGGGCTGTTGCGATGTGCACTTTCTGTACTTCAGGTGAACCGCCGAACAGCCAGAATCCAATGGCAAGCACAGCCACTATGGCTACTACTGCCCAAATAATCGTCTTCTTTTTCATATTATTACGTTTTATATTATTATCAAATTTAATTGTCAATCGTCAATTGTCAATCGTCAATCTTTAACCTATTACTATTGATTCGCCTCCATAGAATCTCAGCAGCTGCTGGTTCATGATTGCCATATACTTGGCTTGCAACAGCGAGTTCTGTGCATTCAGCAGGTTGATCTGCTCTTTCAGCAGCTCCACGGTATTCTTCATACCCAGGTTAAACTGCTCCTGCACCAGGTCGAAGCTGGTCTGTGCACTGTTCAGCTGATCCTTGGCAGCGATATATTGTTGTTGTGCTGTGTTGGCATCGAGCCACAGACCTTCGATGTTGCTGTAGAGGGTCTTCTGCTGGCTCTGCAGGCTCAGCTCTGAGTTCTGCTTCTGGATGCGTGCCTTCTGGATCTGGCTCTTGGTCTGACGCTTGTCGTAGATAGGAATGCTCAAGCTTAAACCTATCGAGTTGCTCCAGTTGTCGCTCAGCTGGGTGCCAAAGCTCTTGCCAGCACCGTTCATGTTGTTGCTGTTGATGTTGCCGTTCATGCTGATGGTTGGCAGATAACCAGCCTTTGCCACCTTGATGTTCAGGTCGGCAGCCTCCACATCCAGTTTGCTGCTCTTGATTTCTGGACGCAGTTCCAATGCTGCATTATACACATCTGTCTTCGATGGCAGCGGAATCAGCACGTCTTCGTCTTTCAACTCAGGCAGATAGAGCTCCATCTCTTCCTCACCCTCAATCTCCAAGAGCTGCTTCAGTTGGAGCTTGTAGTTCTGGAGCTGTGCCTGAGAGTTCACCAACTGATACTTGTCCTGACTTACTTGAGAAGCCAGCTGGGCGTAGTCGGCTTTTGAAGAACTACCTGCTTCGAACAGCTGCTTGCCACGTGATGCATTTGCCTCGCTAACGGCCAGGTTCGCCTCGTTCACCTTGATTGATTCGGCAGCATACATGATTTGGATGTAGATCTGGGTAATCTGCTGGATGATGTTGTTCTCGCTCTGAGCCACATCCAGTTCAGCTGCCTCGCTGTTCAGCTTCTGCTGCTTCAGCGTGTTTATTCTTTTCCCATTGAAAACTGTCCAGTTGGCACTCAAACCGTAGTTGCCGTTGTACGAAGTCTTGTTGTTAGATGTCTTCACCTCCGAACCCATCACCATCATCGTGGTGGCGGCATTGGGGCGGTAGCTCACGTTCTGACTGACGCTTGCCGATACACTTGGCAGGAAGTCTGCCTTGGCATTCTTCACATCAATGTCAGCACTCGCTGCCTGCAGGCGGTTCTGCTGAATGGTGATGTTCTGCTGCAAAGCGTAGTCAATGCAATCCTGCAGCGTCCATTGGTTGGGCTGCACACTTGCCACTCTCGTTGTGTCTGTTGACCAAGCTTGCTGGCGTGGAGCGATACCCTCGTTTTGAGCGAACAGGCTCGTTGCCCATACCATGCATAAAGCTGTCATTCCGATTAATCTTTTTGTTCTCATATCTCAAATATTTTTTGTTTCTATGTTAATTTTACGTTGCAAAAGTACTCCCACCCACAAATCTTTGCAACAAAAATCGACAAACAGGCATTTTTTATCGACAAACCTTGCATAATGCAAAAAAAAGCCTTACCTTAGTGGGGTCAATATACCTTATTAATAATACGCGCATGAAGAACCTGATGAGTAAAATATGGCATCTATATGCTGATGGCTTCAGAAGCATGACCATCGGCAAGACGCTTTGGCTGCTGATATTCATCAAGCTCTTCATCATATTCTGCATCCTCAAGGTTTTCTTCTTCCCCAACTTCCTGAATTCCGTGGCGGATGACGAGAGCCAGAAAGGTGACTATGTGAGTTCGCAGATCATTAACAGAACGCCTTAACATTTTCGGAAAACAATAACTTAAAAACTTAAATCTATATGATTGAAAACATTGACTCTTCGTTGATTGACTGGTCGAGGGCGCAATTCGCCTTGACGGCCATCTATCATTGGGTGTTCGTTCCCCTCACCCTCGGCTTGGCTGTGGTGATGGGTGTGATGGAAACCCTCTACTATCGTTCTGGCGATGAGTTCTGGCAACGCACCGCCAAGTTCTGGATGAAGCTGTTTGGCATCAACTTTGCCGTAGGTATCGCCACTGGCTTGATCCTGGAGTTTGAGTTTGGTACCAACTGGAGCAATTACAGCTGGTTTGTGGGCGACATCTTTGGGGCACCGTTGGCTGTCGAGGGTATCGTGGCTTTCTTCATGGAAAGCACTTTCGTGGCTGTGATGTTCTTCGGATGGGAGAAGGTGAGCAAAGGCTTCCACTTGGCATCCACTTGGTTGACAGGTGCTGGTGCCACCATCTCAGCTTGGTGGATTCTGGTGGCCAACTCTTGGATGCAGCATCCTGTGGGCATGGAGTTCAATGCCGACACAGCCCGCAACGAGATGATCAGCTTTGCGGAAGTGGCTCTGTCGCCATTTGCTGTCAGCAAGTTCTTCCATACGGTAACCTCCGCTTGGACGCTGGGCGGCATCTTCGTGGTAGGTGTCAGCTGCTGGTTCCTGTTGAAGGGACGTCAGAAGAAATTTGCGTTGGCGAGCATCAAGGTGGGTGCCATCGTGGGTTTTGTTGGTGGTGTCTTGGTGGCACTTACGGGTGATGAGTCTGGCCATCAGGTGGCTCAGTACCAGCCCATGAAGTTGGCAGCTATGGAAGGTTTGTATCAGGGTGAAAGTGAGGCAGGACTCACTGCCATTGCCATACTGAACCCCTCCAAACAGACGCCTCAGGATGGTGTTGACCCCTATCTGTTTGAGATCAAGATTCCTTACATGCTGTCGTTGCTGGCCGATCGCGACATCAATTCATTCGTTCCTGGCATCAACGACCTGCTGAATGGCGGCTATCTGCAGAAGGATGGCTCAATGGCTTTGTCTGTTCAGGAAAAGATTGAGAAGGGCAAGCAGGCCATTGCTGCCTTTGCGGCCTATCGCAAGGCCCGTGCCGATGGCAACGATGCAGAGGCCAAGGTTCAGGCTGGCATCATGCGTGAAAACATGCCTTACTTTGGCTATGGACACATTAAGAATGTGAACGATGTGGTGCCTCCAGTGGCTCTCACGTTCTATATGTTCCGCATCATGGTGATGCTGGGTGGCTATTTCATCCTGTTCTTCATGGTGGTGCTCTTCTTGGTGTATAAGAAGGACATTTCGAAGATGAAGTGGCTCCATTGGGTGGCCATCTTCACCATTCCTCTGGGCTATCTGGCCAGTCAGGCAGGCTGGGCTGTGGCAGAGGTAGGTCGCCAACCTTGGGTGATTCAGGACATGATGCCCACGAATGTGGCCATCTCGCAGGTTTCCGTAGGTAGTGTGCAACTCACCTTCTTCATCTTCCTCGCCCTCTTCACCATCCTGCTGATTGCCGAAATCGGCATCATGCTGAAGGCGATTAAGAAAGGACCGGATATTGACAATTGACGATTGACGATTAACGATTTAATATAATTATCTGACTGTTGCTCTGGCTTTGACTTTTTGTCCGCATGGATAATTGTCAATTGTCAATGGTCAATGGTCAATAAACAATATAAAAATGAGTTACGAATTCTTACAACAATATTGGTGGTTCGTCGTATCATTGTTGGGCGGACTCCTCGTCTTCCTGCTCTTTGTGCAAGGAGGCAACTCGTTGCTGCTGAACCTTCCGAAGGATGAAACACAGCGACAGATGATGATCAATTCCACTGGACGCAAGTGGGAGTTTACCTTCACCACACTGGTTACGTTTGGTGGCGCGTTTTTCGCTTCATTCCCATTGTTCTACAGCACCAGCTTTGGCGGTGCCTATTGGGTATGGATGTTGCTGCTGTTCACTTTCGTGGTGCAGGCTGTGAGCTATGAATTTCAGTCGAAGTTGGGCAACCTGCTGGGTAAGAACACCTATCGCTGGTTCCTCATCATCAATGGTGTGCTGGCACCTATCCTTTTAGGTGCAGCGGTATCCACCTTCTTTACTGGCTCTAATTTCTACGTGGATAAGGGCAACATTACCAATTCGATGGCTCCTGTCATCAGCTATTGGGGCAATGCTTCTGGTGGTCTGGATGCCTGTCTGAACATCTTCAATGTGATATTGGGCTTGGCTGTCATGTTCCTCGCACGCATCCTGGGCGAGCTGTATTTCATCAACAACATCGATGACAACAGCATGCAGCGCCGTTGCCGCAAGAGCTTGGGCTTCGACACCATCTTCTTCCTGGCATTCTTCCTCACTTGGCTGGTTCATCTGCTCATCACCGAGGGCTTTGCCGTGAAGCCTGAAACGGGTGTGGTGTATATGGAAACGTTCAAGTATCTGCACAACCTCATGGCGTTGCCATTGGTGACGATTTTCATGCTGATAGGTGTGGTGTTGGTGCTCTGTGGCATCTTCATGACGTTGATGAAGCCAAACTTCAATCGTGGCATCTGGCTTACGGGAACGGGTACGGTGCTCACTGTTACTTGCCTCTTGCTGTTGGCTGGTTACAACAACACGGCTTACTATCCCAGTGTGGCCGATTTGCAGAGTTCGCTCACATTGTCAAATAGTTGCAGTAGTGAGTTCACCCTCACCACCATGTTCTATGTATCGCTCTTGGTTCCTTTCGTGCTGGCCTACATCTTCTACGCTTGGCGTAAAATCGACAGCAGGCCCATCAATCCCGAAGAGCTCCAACGAGAAGAACATACCTATTGAGCTTCGCTCCAATTTCGTCACGACTCGGCATAGCCGATGCAAGCATCGCTCTGCACTCGCTGCTCCGAAAAGTGACCATTGACTCTCGCTTCGCGAGTGATTAGCCCCTTTAGGGGCTTGATAGGCTACCCTTATCTGATGCCTACAGGCATCATTTGCAAAGCTCAATTTTTCTTCCAAGCGTATGCCATGATGCAGGCCCCTAAGATGAGGGCTAACAGGCCAAAGTGCAGGCCATAGCCATTGGCAAAGGCTACAGGAGCAAACGTGATCAGGCAGATCTCCACAGGAGCAATGAACAGATAGGCAAGGGCATAGTCCTCCATGCAGTGACTCTTCTGCTCAGGATCAGCCACTCGCAGCATCGCGATACCCATCGCCACCGTGCCCGTAAACCATCCCCAGGTGAACAAAGCCTTTTCTAACCAGCAGTCGTTCTTCATCAGCCATTTGCCCACCACCAACACATAAATCAGCGTGAACACCAAGCCGCTTACCAGCAAGATGCTCAGTGGAACAATGTAGTTCATCACCACCGACAGTTTGATGGCAGAAATGCCGAAAGCCACCAAGAAATCGGTGAATGCACTGCTGAGGTGGCCAATGGTGCGGGGTGAAGTGTAGTGCAACACGCCTGTTTTCTTGAATATGAACCGCATCAGGATACCAAACACGAAAGCACAGCTGAACACAGGCATCTCCAATTGTGGCATGAAATAGGAAACCGACTTGCTGATGCCATAGCCTCCCAATGCCACCATCGCGATGATGGCCAGGTTGAATGCCAAGCTGTCGATCGAGATGGCTGAGGTGGAGGCTTCGCCCATGCTGAGACGCTTCTCTTTGGGCAACAGACCCGTACGTAGCTCGTGGGGCAGCTCCTCAAAGGTGGTCAGGAATGAGGCATAGCCCTTCTTGGTACCCCATTTGATGAGCGCCAGTCCGATGAATACCGAGCAGAGAATGCCCACCGTAGCACAAGTCATGGCCAAGGTCATCATGTCTTCGCCCCCCAGTTTATTGAAAGCCTGGCCAATGGCAGCTGCTGTGCCATGACCTCCGCAGAATCCGCTGGGCAGCGCAAGGCCGAAATACGACTCAACAGGCCAGAACACACTCAGAATGCCGATGCCTATCAAGGCTCCGAAAGCCCATTGCCACAGCATGCCTGTCTGCGAATAGATCCACATGCGTTTCACGCGACTGCCTGTTCCCTGCTTTTTGGTTTCCGAGGCGAATGGCAGACATCCAAAGATGAAGGCAATCAGAATGCTGGCATACGTACCCATGTTTTCTGAAAGCGGTATCCAGCCCAAGCCTCCAGGGCCGAAAGCCAGTCCCAAGAAGCCCGCTATCAGGCTGGGCGGAATGAAATAACGCTGGGCCAACGCAAACTTCACCCTGATGAGCTTGCCCATCAGCAGCAACATGGAAATGATGCCCACATCAGTAAACAGTGTCCAAGGAGTATATTCGTTCATATATCTACATTATTTATATTATGAAGATAGTTCAACCCAAAGACGGATTATCTAAAATGAATGTTCGTAATGACCTGTGCCCCAACGTGCTGGTTCAGCTTTGTCACCAACTGCATGCGTCCCATCATCAACTGTTGACGCAAGGGCGCCGATGTCACCTCCACATATAGCACCTGGTTCTTGATGAACTGCGCCTTCGACATCGATGCAATGGTTGGCCCCATCACCTCAGCCCAGGCATCTATCAAACGCTTCTCATTCAGGGGAGTTTCCAGCCCCTCTTGCCGCAAGAACTTGCGGATGAGCGTGCCCACCGATTCAGCTTCAGTTCTTCTCATATCCGCAAGTGTTTATGGGTGTAACCACCCCGTCCGTCACACTGAACAGGCTGTAATCCACCTGTGTCTTCTCCAATATCCTATCCAGGTTCTCGCGATTAGTGTCGGTGATGAAAATCTGTCCGAAACGATCGCCCCCCACCAACTTCACGATCTGCTCCACTCGGCGGGCATCCAGCTTGTCGAAGATGTCGTCCAACAGTAGCAAGGGCACAGTGCCTATGCGCCTCAGGAAATCGAACTGCGCCAACTTCAAGGCAATCAGGTAGGTCTTGTTCTGTCCTTGCGAGCCCTCCCGTTTCAAGGGGAATCCCCCCAACTCCATTTCCAGATCGTCCTTATGGATTCCATGCAATGAGAAACCCACAATGCGGTCTTTTTCACGACTTTGCACCAGCACCTCCTTTAGCGAGGCACCTCTGGCATGACTCTCGTATCGCAGGCTTACCTCCTCCTTTTCTTCCGAGATGAACGAATAGAACTGCTGGAAGATGGGAATGAACTCCTGGATGAAAGCCTCGCGCTTGTGGAACACCACTTCCCCTTCCTGAGCCATCATCTCTTCCCAGATGGCCAACATCTCATCATCTGCCGCCTCCTCTTTTTTTAATAAGGTGTTGCGTTGTGCCAACGCCTTGTTATATCGAATCAGCGATTCCAGATACTCCTTATCATACTGCGATATCACCACGTCCATGAACCTCCTGCGCTCCTCACTTCCCCCCAGTATCAGGATGGAATCGTCAGGCGACACCATCACCAAGGGAATCAGGCCAATGTGGTCCGACAGGCGGTGATACTCCTTCTTGTTGCGCTTGAACTGCTTCTTCTGTTTGCGCTTCATGCCGCAGAACACCTCCTCTGGCCTCCCGTCATCGGTGGCATATTCCCCCTGTATCATGAAGAAATCGGCAGAGTGCATCATGTTCTGCGAGTCGATGGGATTGCCGGCACTCTTGCAGAACGACAGGTAATAGATGGCGTCCAGCAGGTTGGTCTTACCCATGCCGTTCTGTCCAAAGAAGCAGTTCAGCTTGGGCGAGAAGGTTTGGTCGGCCTGCTCAATATTCTTGTAAGTCAGTATGGAGATACGGTTTAATATCATACAACAGTCATTTCACACGGCAAAAGTAGCCAAAATTTTGCGGTTTTATCCATGTTTTGCAAAAAAAGATGCCTCGAAATTTCGCAGATACTACAAAAAGCAGTAATTTTGCGGGTCGAAAACGATTAAAGCAAAAAAAATAAAAAATTATTCAATAGATATGGCAAATCAGAAGAAAAAGGACGAAGCCTTAAATGTAGAAGAAGTCCTCTCATCGTCAGAGGCATTTATTTTAAAGAACAAGAAGACAATTGTGGGTGCCATCGTGGCCCTGGTAGTAGTAATCGCAGGCATCTTCGCCTACAATCACCTGTATAAGGCTCCTCGTGAGAAGAAGGCCTATGCAGCATTGTTCAAGGGTGAGCAGTACTTCGAGAACGATCAGTTCGACATGGCCATCAGTGGCGATAGCATTGGTTATATTGGTTTCTTGAAGGTGGCCGACCAGTTCAGTGGCACCAAGGCTGCTAACCTGGCCAATGCGTATGCAGGCCTCAGCTATGCTCATCTGGGCATGAACGAGGAAGCCATGAAGTATCTCGACAAGTTCAGCGCTGACGACCAGATGATCTCACCTGCCATTAAGGGTGCTATGGGCAACATCTACGTGGAGTTGGGCAACATCAGCAAGGCCATCTCTTTGCTGCAGGCTGCCGCTAAGGAAGCCGACAACAATACGCTGAGCCCTGTCTTCTTGCAGCAGGCTGGTGAATTGCTGGTGAAGGAAGGTAAGTACGACGAGGCTATCGCAGCTTATCAGACCATCAAGGACAAGTACTTCCGCTCTTATCAGTCGATGGACATCGATCGCTATTTGGAAGCAGCTAAGTTGATGAAGAACAACCAGTAATGCTATGGCTACCGCGTTTCACATCAAGCACGACCACCACGGGGCAATCGATCTGCAGGCCAATGGCTTGAAGTTTGCCATCGTGGTATCGGAATGGAACAGCAACATCACTGGCGTTCTGTGCGAGGGTGCCGTGAAGACCTTGCTGAAGCATGGCGTGGCTGAAAGCGACATCATCGTGAAGATGGTGCCTGGCAGTTTCGAGCTGACTTTCGGAGCCGCAGCGTTCATGAAGCAGGGCAAGGTCGATGCTGTGATCGTGCTGGGCAGTGTGGTTCGAGGTGAGACGCCTCATTTCGACTATGTGTGCCAAGGTGTGACGCAAGGCATTGCGCAATTGAATGCCCAAGGCGATATCCCCGTGATTTTCGGTGTGTTAACCACCGACAACATGTTGCAGGCCAAGGAAAGGGCTGGGGGTAAGCTGGGAAATAAAGGCAGCGAATGTGCAGAAACTGCAATAAAAATGATAAAAACGTTTGCAGTTTAGAAAAATAGTTGTAACTTTGCAACCGCAAACCTCTCCAAGAGGGTAGCAAACAAGGTTTGGGCAAATACCAGAGTGGCCAAATGGGGCAGACTGTAAATCTGCTGGCGTACGCCTTCGGTGGTTCGAATCCA
>CACZRQ010000036.1 GCA_902783615.1 uncultured Bacteroidales bacterium
CCACGAAGATAACGCTTTATTTGCTTATATCGTTACTGATTAACGGTTTTTAATGTGATTTTAAACATCATTTTTGCTTTCTGAGGGTAGAAAGCCACTTATTGGCAAGAAATTGCTTATAATCTTGCTGTAGTTTGGGAAGCACTTCATGATAGTCGTCTGGCCCATAGAATTTCTTCCCCACCGTCAAAGTCACAGGATATCCCTGCAAGGGTTGAGCCTTTGCGCCCCCAAACTCCAGTGCATCCACAAAGGCATTGGTGCCATAGGCAAACTCGCCCTGCTCTATCTTAACACTGCCTCTTATTTTGGCATCCAGCATCTGCAAGGCATCCATCCATTTGTCATCGTTCATTTTCTTGACAATCTTACGCACCTTCTTGGCCGTTTTCTTGTTGGCTGCATGAATCACAGCGCCACGGAAGCGAGGCTGTGACCAGCGATAATCTTTCTGATGGCTGATGAAATAAGTCCGCAAGCCTGCCACATCGGTTCGGCTGGGCACTTCCACGTGCAAGCGGTAGGCTTCCTGTGCCAACAGTTTATCGGCCACCGATTCCATGGCCTCAGCATACGATGGATTGCTTTCTAAGTGGCGGGCATCGCAGTCGAGCACACATTTGGTCACAAAGGCTGCATATTGCCTGCGCACTCCCAAAGGATAGGTCTGGGCAAAGCGGGCAAACTGAGCACCGGTGAAAGTTTGACCATCCAAGGTGAACAGGTTGCCATCGACCTTTCCGTCTTGATAGAGGCGATTCACCACTTGTTGATTCTCGGAAAAGCCATAAGTCTGCTTGAGCTTGGCTATCTGACGTTCAGTCACCTGATTGGGATGGGCATGCGCCTTGACCTGCTGCACATAGGCTGTGTTGTAGGCATTGGCATCCTGCTGGCGCTGATCCAGCACTTGCAGGATATGGATGCCTTGTGGTGAGAGGAAAGGGGATGAGGTCTGACCCGGCCTCAGGGCAAAGGCCACCTCTTCTATCTCGGCTGTCACATCCACACGTGTTATCCAAACAGCCTGACGCACATCAGAATAGCGGTTCATCAGTGTCTCGAAATCAGCACCCCGAGCCAGGGCCCTACTGATGGAGTCCATGCGTTGTTGCCACTGGTTGATTTCTGCTTGACGCACATGCTGAGGCAAAGCATGGAATATCTGCCTCACCAGCAGCTGTCTGTCGCCCTGAGTACGCAAAGCCTTGCTGAATGCCTGCTGCGCTTGCTCTAAAGCCAGTTGCTCATCAAACAGATACTTGCCCGTCATCTGCTGCCTATATGCTTCCATAATTCGCTGGAAGGCTGCACTCTTGTCAAGACCTTCGGCACGGGCAGCTGCAGCCATCAAGGCCGTATCATTTGATTGACAATTGACAATTGACAATTGACAATTAAACAAAAAAGCTATAATCAACAGCAACTTTGTTTTCATCATTCTAAATAATCGTAAATTGTCAATCGTCAATCGTCAATAAAAAATCACTCTGGTCTGCTATAATTAGGAGCCTCACTGGTGATGGAAACATCGTGCGGATGGCTCTCCAATACACCAGCATTGGTGATGCGGGTGAACTTAGCTTCATGCAGCTGCTCGATGTTCTGAGCACCGCAGTAACCCATACCTGAGCGCAAGCCGCCCACCAGCTGGTAGATCACCTCGTAGAGTGTTCCCTTGTAAGGCACACGGCCAGAGATACCCTCGGGCACCAGCTTCTTCACATCCTTTGTGCCAGCCTGGAAGTAACGATCCTTCGATCCGTTCTCCATCGCCTCGAGCGAACCCATGCCGCGATAAGTCTTGAATTTACGTCCATTGAAGATGATGGTCTCGCCAGGAGATTCCTCAGTACCAGCCACCAGCGAGCCAATCATCACGCTGTAGCCACCTGCTGCCAAGGCCTTCACCACATCGCCAGAGTAGCGCAAACCACCATCGGCAATCAGAGGCACACCCGTGCCCTTCAGTGCTTTAGCCACGTCATATACAGCTGAAAGCTGAGGCACACCTACGCCTGCCACCACGCGGGTAGTGCAGATTGAGCCAGGACCAATACCCACCTTGATGGCATCGGCACCAGCTTCCATCAGCATACGTGCAGCATCGCCAGTAGCCACGTTACCCACCACAATGTCAATCTGTGGGAAAGCATGCTTAGCCTCTTTCAGCTTTTCAATCACGAACTTTGAATGTCCGTGAGCCGTATCAATCACAATGGCATCCACGTTGGCATTGATCAATGCCTGCATACGCTCCAGCGTATCATCGGTCACACCCACGCCTGCTGCCACTCGCAGTCGGCCCATCTCATCCTTGCAAGCCATTGGCTTATCCTTAGCCTTGGTGATGTCCTTATAGGTGATCAATCCCTGCAATCGGCCTTCAGCATCCACCACCGGCAGTTTCTCAATCTTAAACTTCTGCAGAATCTGAGATGCATCCTCCAGCGTGGTTCCCTGATGGGTGGTCACAATGTTCTCGCTGGTCATCACCTCATCAATGCGCTTGTTCAGGTCACGCTCAAAACGCAGGTCGCGGTTGGTCACAATACCCACCAGATGGCGTTCATCATCCACCACAGGGATGCCACCAATCTTATATTCCTGCATCAAATCCAGAGCGGCACTCACACTCGATCCGCGTTTAATCACCACAGGGTCGTAGATCATACCATTCTCGGCACGTTTCACAATAGCCACCTGACGAGCTTGGTCTTCAATCGACATGTTCTTGTGAATCACGCCAATACCACCTTCACGGGCGATAGCGATAGCCATCTTCGCTTCAGTAACAGTGTCCATGGCAGCTGTCACGAAAGGAATCTTCAGATCAATGTGTCTGGAAAACTTGGTTGAGAGGTCAACAGTCTTGGGGAGAACCTCAGAAAAGGCTGGGATCAACAGTACATCGTCGAATGTCAATCCGTCCATCACTACTTTATCTGCAATAAATGACATAAAAAATACCTTTTAAAATTTATTGCGTGCAAATATAGGCATTTTTCGCCAAACCACGAAACTTTTCTGTATTTTTTTGTTGTTTTTATGAAAATAGCGAGACCATCGAATATGAGGGATAAAACAACGGTTACGGGTTACAGCTGTAACCATGTAACCTTTTTACGACTTCAATTTTGTTTTATAATCTCTAAACATCTATATATCTGTACATTGATGAAGATCCATGTCAATATATCCTATCCTGTGGTTACATGGTTACAGCTGTAACCCGTAACCGTTTTCATATAACTTTCGTCCTGTGAGCCATGCAAAGTCCTACAGGGTTCGTTCACTATACCAAACGGGGCAGTATCGTAGGGGAACAGAGAGAGAGTAACGAAGGAAAAAGGTATTCTCCGTAGGCCATCAATCGTTTGCCTTTACCCAAACGATCGTGTCCCTATACGTAAACGATCTGGTGCCTATACCCAAATTGAAAAGCTTTTTTTACAAGGGATTTTTTCAAAGTCATGACGCTGTAAGCGTCATCCTAATCATAGCCGCTGGTTCGAAGAACCTGCGGAATATGATGATACATATATAATTGTACTCTGAAGGAGTGCCCCAACATGATGCTGGGCGTCCCCTTCCACTTCGTAGAGAATGCCGAGGATCTTCCCTAAATATATGGCTGCACCTACCCTTCACCAATACGACAGCATCGCAATGGTTGCGGGCAACTGCAATCGCAAAAGGTAATACAACTATTTTGAAAAAAGATTTTTCTCATTTTTTATATCTTTCAGCAATTAAGATGAAAAACGCTTTTATATAAGTCGCTCATGTGATTATCTCAAAGTTATCCCCCTTAATTGGGTAGTACCATCCCCAAAAAGGGGAGAATGATTAATGATTTGTTTTACAATTCCATTCTTTCTTCCGTTCTTCCGCTAAATCGAAATAGCTGATGTACTTCATGTGTTATCATAGCGGAAGAAGTAGCGGAAGAAGC
>CACZRQ010000037.1 GCA_902783615.1 uncultured Bacteroidales bacterium
CAAGAAGATGCAGGGAATCTTGCTCAAATCAGGCACATTTCCTTTCCATTCCTTCAACGACTTGGTTTTGATATACTCATTCTCGCATGTGATGTTGGCAGCGATGCAGAGTCTTGTCTGAGGGCGGCAGCTTTTCAAGATATCCTCCACCATTTTATTGTTTCTATAAGGTGTTTCGATAAAGATCTGCGTCTGGTGTTCCGTAGCAGCCCGCTGCTCCAATGCCTTTAGCTTTTTGCCGCGTTCAGAAGGCTCTATGGGCAGATAACCGTTGAAAGCAAAGCTTTGCCCATTGAAGCCTGATGCCATCACGCTGAGGATGATGCTTGAAGGCCCTATCAGTGGCACCACAGGCAGGTTCTTGCGCTGTGCGATGGCCACCACATCGGCACCTGGGTCGGCTACTGCAGGGCATCCTGCTTCAGAAATCACCCCCATCGGATTTCCTTCTTCCAAAGGCTTCAGATAACCACTGATGTCTTGTGGAGATGTATGCTTGTTCAAGGGGTAGAACTGCAACTCGTCGATGTTGATGTCCTTATCCACCAACTTCAGGAAACGGCGTGCCGAGCGCACATCTTCCACGATAAAGTGGCGAATGCCCAAAATCACCTGATGATTGTAGGCTGGCAATACCCTATCTGTTGAAGTATCGCCCAAGAGCACGGGTATTAAATATAGCGCTGTCTTCATATTATCTTATTTAAAGCTCTTTCAGCGTAGTATGACGAACGAACCAGCGGGCCACTCTCTACCATCTTGAAACCTTTGGCAAGGGCGGTTTCCTTATAGGAATCAAACTGTTGAGGTGTTACATACTCCTGCACAGGATAATGCTTGCGAGTAGGTTGCAGGTATTGTCCGATGGTGAGGATGGAGCATCCCACAGTCAGCAGATCGTCCATTATCTCTTCTACTTCTTCGATGGTTTCACCCAACCCCACCATGATGCCTGTCTTGGCTGGTATCGGACTCTCGGCAATCTGCTTCAACACTTGCAGACTGCGGTCGTAGGTGGCCACGCTACGCACCACAGGCGTGAGGCGACGCACCGTTTCCATGTTGTGCGAAATTACATCTGGATGTTCGTTAATAATACTGGAAATCAAATCAATGTGGCCCATGAAATCGGGAATCAACACCTCTATCGTGACTGACGGGTTGAGCTGTTTGATGGCCTGAATGGTCTCTACCCAGTGAGCAGCTCCATAGTCGGGCAGGTCGTCGCGATCGACTGAGGTAATCACCGCATGATTGAGTTTCATCAGTTGGATGGACTCTGCCACATGCTGAGGTTCGGCTTCGTCAAGGGGTAGGGGGCGACCGCTGTTGGTGTTGCAGAACTTGCAGCAGCGCGTACAGATGTTGCCGCCAATCATGAAGGTGGCAGTGCCTCGACCCCAGCACTCACCGATGTTGGGGCATCGCCCACTGCTGCAGATGGTGTGCAGGCAGTGGGTGTCGACGATCTTCTTGGTGTTTGAATATCGTTCGTTGGCTCCGAAGTTTACCTTCAGCCAGTCGGGTTTTCTTACATGCTCCATTATTTCTTCAATTGGCTGTTGAAGAAGTTGGTAATTCGGGTATAGAGGTGCTGGCGGGTATTGCCACCGGCAATGCTGTGATTGCGGTTGGTATATACCTGCATGTCGAACTGCTTGCCCTTCTGCACCAGCGTTTCGGCATATTCGGCAGCATTTTGGAAATGCACATTATCGTCGGCCATACCGTGAATCAGAAGCAGGTTGCCGCTCAGCTTGTCGGCGCGCTCCATAGCTGAGGCAGCCTTATAGCCATCGGGGTTCTCCTGCGGGGTACGCATGTAACGCTCCCCATAAACGGTGTCGTAATAGTTCCAGTCGGTGACAGGAGCCACAGCCACACCAGCCTTGAACACAGGTGTGCCCTCGCTCATGCTCATCAGGGTCATATAGCCACCATAGCTCCATCCCCAGATGCCGATACGCTCTTTGTCAACATAGGGTTGCTGACCCATATACTCTGCCACAGCCACCTGATCCTGCGCCTCTTTCACACCCAGGTTCTGGTAGGTCTGCTTCTCAAACGATGCACCTCGTCCACCAGTGCCTCGTCCATCCACACACACCACGATGTAACCCTGCGAAGCCATATAGGTTTCCCAGCTTACACTGAATTGGTCGAGCACCTGTTGCGAACCAGGTCCACTGTATTGATACAGCAGCACGGGATATTTCTTGTTCGCGTCAAACCCAGCAGGTCTCATCATCCATCCGTTGAGCTGCGTGCCACGAGATGTGGTGATGCTGAAGAATCCCTTGCTCGGCATGTTATACTGCGCCAGTTTCTTCTTCAGCTCCGCGTTGTCAATCAGCGTAGTGAGCACCTTTCCATTGTTGTCGTTCAGGGTAATCACCGTTGGGGTGGTGAGGTTTGAATAGCGGTTCAGATAGTATTTCATGTTGCTGCTGAACAATGCGCTATTCGTGCCTGAATCTTGTGAGATTCGGGTCCTCTTGCCTTTCTTGTCAACCTTATAGACCCCTTTGCGCAACGGACTTTCCTCGTTGCTGGTGAAATAGAAAGCCTCTTCTGCGGGAGAATAGCCCAGAAACTCCTTTACCTCGAAGTTGCCATCGGTTACCTGCTTCACCAAGTTGCCCTGCAAGGTGTACCAATACAGATGGTTGAAGCCACTCTTTTCGCTGGTGAACGTGAAATTGTTGTCGTAGAAGAGGATGTTGTCGAGCACCTCTTCTTTGATATAGGTGTCGCTTTCGTCACGCAGCACCAGTTTGCAAACCGTACTGCGGGCATTGCCCATATAGAGGTCGAGGCGATTCTGGTGACGGTTCATGGTCACAATCGCCAGTTGGTCGGGCTGCTTGGTGAAAAAGATGCGGGGAATGTATCCATCATTGTCGAGAGGCACCTGCATGGTGCGGGTCACCTTACTCTGAATGTCGAATGTGCGAACCTCCACCTTGCTGTTTACCTCGCCCGTCTTCGGGTATTTGTAGGTGTAAGCACCTGGATACTTGGCATATTCATTGTACTTTGGAGCAGCTCCGGCAAACAGCGGGAAGGAGTAGGTGGGCACCTTGCTCTCATCGTAGCGGATGAAAGCAAGCATCTTGCTGTCGGCACTGAACTCCATCGCCCTGCTCATCGAGAACTCTTCCTCATACACCCAGTCGGGCACACCATTGATGATGGCGTTGCGCTTGCCATCCTCGGTGACCTGACTCTCGCTGTTGTTGAAGAGCAACTTCACGAGGAAGATGTTGTTGTTGCGCATGAAAGCCACCATCGAGCCGTCGGGCGAGAATACGGGAGCCTGTTGCGGACCGCCATCAGAAAGCTTCTCCACCGCATTGCGGATCTGCCCAGAGGCGTTGCGGCGCAGGCTATACAGGTAATATATCGCCTTGAATGAGCGGCGATAGATGGATTCCGACTCTGTAGCGATGAGCAGCGTCTGGCCATCGGGAGAATACTCATAGCTGTCGAAACGCTTGAAAGGACAGTCGCGTGCCGTAGCCACATCGAACAGCACCTCCACCTGCTGACCCGTCTTGAAAGAATACTTGATGACCTGCGTGCGTTCTGCATTCATCTGAGAATAATGCTCTCCATCATTGGGGATGGGAGTGACCCCATAGATGTTTCGAGGAGAAAACTCGCCTCTCAATACTTCATTCAACTCTAAGTTCTTACCCTGTGCGAAAGCCATCATGGCACACATACACAGCAAGATAGTAAATCCAATATGCTTCATAACAATATTTTTTTTCAAGTTTTGGTGAACAAATGTACAATAAAATGATGATTAAAACGAATATTTTTCATATTTTTGCGGTTTGGAAACTAAATTTGACTAAAAATGAAAGATATTTCACTACTGAAAGGCAAGATTCATTATGTGGGTGTGAACGATCGCAGCACCCATCTGTTCGAGGGTATGTGGCCGCTCCCATACGGAGTTTCCTACAATTCATACCTCATTGACGATGAGAAAGTGGCTTTGGTGGATACCGTTGAGATTGGCTTCTTCGAGGTGTTCATGCAGCAAATCAAGGCTGTGCTGGGTGACAAGCCCATCGACTACCTGATTGTGAACCACATGGAGCCCGATCATTCCAGCTCGATTGCCTTGATTAAACAATATTATCCTGAGGTGACTGTGGTGGGTAATGCCAAGACCTTCGGTATGATTGATGGCTATTATGCTTTGCAGAGCAACCGTTTGGTGGTGAAGGAGGGTGATACCCTCGATCTGGGACACCATAAGTTGTCGTTCTATATGGCTCCGATGGTGCATTGGCCCGAGGTGATGGTTACCTACGATGCTACCGAGCAGGTGCTGTTCTCTGCTGATGCCTTCGGTACTTTCGGCACTGTGGATGGTGGACCGATTGACACACAGATCAATCTCGACAAGTATTGGGATGAGATGGTGCGCTATTATTCCAACATCGTGGGCAAGTATGGCTCACCTGTGCAGAAGGCGTTGCAGAAGCTGTCAGCTCTGCCCATCCAGATGATTTGCTCAACCCACGGTCCTGTATGGACTGAGAATATCAATAAGGTTGTGGGCATTTACGACCGCTTGAGCCGTTATGATGCCGACAAGGGCGTAGTGATTGTGTATGGCAGCATGTACGGTCACACCGAGCAGTTGGCTGAGAAAATGGCCAAGTGTCTGACTGCCAACGGTGTGAAAAACGTGGTGATGCACAATGTGAGCAAGAGTCATCCTTCTTATATTTTGGCAGATATCTTCAAATATAACGGCTTGATCATCGGCAGTCCTACGTATAACACCCAGCTTTATCCAGAGATTGAGGCTATCTTGAGCAAGATTCTGATGCGCGACATCAAGGGTCGTTGCCTGGGTTGGTTCGGCTCATTCAGTTGGGCAGGCAAGGCTGTGAAGCTGATTGGCGACTTTGCCGAGCAGAGTCATTTCACCCTGGTGGGCGAGCCTATAGAGATGAAGCAGGGCATGCTGACTTCAGTAGAGGCTTCCTGCGAGGCTTTGGCTGAGGCGATGGCGAAAGCGATTGACGAATGAGCTTCGCTCCTATTGACAATTGACGATTGACGATTGACGATTAGAAACATATTATTCACTTATATAAATATTTAAACAATGAGAGTAATTATTGAACCGGATTATCAGTTGGTGTCCAAGTGGGCTGCCAACTATGTGGCTTCCAAGATTAATGCAGCAAATCCGACTGCAGAGAAGCCTTTTGTACTGGGCTGTCCTACAGGCTCATCTCCTCTGGGCATGTACCACGAACTGATTGAACTGAACAAAGCAGGTAAGGTGTCATTCGAAAATGTTGTGACCTTCAACATGGACGAATATGTTGGCTTGCCAAAAGAGCATCCAGAGAGCTACTACAGCTTTATGTGGAACAACTTCTTCGGCCACATCAACATCAAGGCTGAGAATACCAACATCCTGAACGGAAACGCTCCTGATCTGGAAGCTGAGTGCGCTCGCTTCGAGGCTAAGATCAAGGCATACGGTGGCGTTGACCTCTTCATGGGTGGCATTGGTCCTGATGGACACATCGCTTTCAACGAGCCGGGCTCTTCACTGACTTCTCGCACTCGCCAGAAGACTTTGACTACCGATACCATCATCGCCAACTCTCGTTTCTTCGAGAACGATGTGAACAAGGTGCCTAAGACTGCTCTGACTGTGGGCGTTGGTACTGTGATGGATGCTAAGGAAGTGATGATTATCGTGAATGGCCACAACAAGGCTCGTGCTTTGCAGCACGCTGTTGAGGGTGGTGTTACCCACATGTGGACAGTGAGTGCCCTGCAGATGCATCCAAAGGGCATCATCGTATGTGACGATGCTGCTTGCGAAGAGCTGAAGGTTGGCACTTATCGTTACTTCAAGGATATTGAAGCAGGCAATCTGCTGTAATTAAGGCAATGTTCCTATCATTGACCGTTGACAATTGGTGATTGACGATTAAGCTATGCAGAATGACATCAAACATACCGATGAGGTGATTAGTTCCGCAGGGGAAAAACGTCAATCGTCAATCGTCAATCGTCAATGGGATAATGCCATGAACCTGGTGAAATACACTCACCAGTCGGTTTTTCTGACGGGCAAGGCAGGAACGGGCAAATCCACCTTTCTAAAGCAAGTATGCCAAGAAACCAAGAAGAAACATGTGGTGCTGGCGCCAACGGGCATTGCTGCCATCAATGCGGAAGGCAGTACGCTGCACAGTTTCTTCAAGCTGCCTTTCTACCCATTATTGCCCGACGATCCTAATCTGTCTTTGCAACATGGACGCATCCATGAGTTTTTCAAATACAGCAAACCCCACCGCAAATTGTTGGAGGAACTCGAACTGATTATCATCGATGAGATTTCGATGGTTCGTGCCGACATCATCGATGCTGTCGATCGTATTCTGCGCGTCTATTCCCATAACCTGCGAGAGCCCTTCGGCGGCAAGCAACTGCTGCTGGTGGGTGATGCTTTCCAGTTGGAGCCTGTGGTGAAGAGCGATGAGCGCGACATCCTCAACCGTTTCTATCCCAATCCTTATTTCTTCTCGGCCCACGTGTTCAGTCAGATAGAGCTGGTGGCTGTAGAGCTTACCCACGTCTATCGACAGAGTGACCCTCAGTTTGTGGGTGTCTTAGACCATATCCGCAACAATACAGCAACAGCGAAAGACCTACAGCTGCTCAATACCCGATATAACCCACAATCACCAAAGGCTGATGGTCAATCGTTAATCGTCAATCGTCAATCGTCAATGTATATCACCCTCGCCACCCGTCGTGATCAGGTAGATTACATCAACGACAAGAAATTGGCAGAGTTGCCTGGCGACCCATTCACCTTTATCGGAGCCATTCACGGCGATTTTCCTGAAAACAGCTTGCCCACCTCTTTAGAGCTGGTGCTGAAACCCGGAGCGCAGATTATCTTCGTCAAGAACGATTTCGAGAAGCGATGGGTAAATGGTACCATTGGCACCGTGATGGGTTTTGATACAGAAGAAGAAACCATCTACATCGAAACAGACGATGGGCGGGAAGTGGATGTCAAGACCGAATCTTGGCGCAACATCCGATACAAATACAACGAAGAAAAGAAAGAAATAGAGGAAGAGGAACTGGGTACGTTTACGCAGTTCCCCATCCGTTTGGCTTGGGCCATTACCGTACACAAGAGTCAGGGTCTGACTTTCAGCCGCGTGGTGATCGACTTCACGGGCGGTGTGTTTGCGGGTGGACAAGCCTATGTGGCGCTGAGCCGTTGTACCTCCTTAGAGGGCATCCAGCTCACCAATCCTCTGAGTCGCAGCGATATATTTGTGCGACCGGAGATTACGCAGTTTGCCAAGCGTTTCAACAACCAGCAGGCTGTGGATAAAGCGTTGAAGGAGGCTCGTGCCGACATCGAGTATGCTGCTGCAGCCAAAGCGTTCGACCAAGGAGATTTCCAGCAGTTCCTCGATTCATTCTTCAAGGCCATTCATGCCCGATACGATATCGAGAAACCCTTGGTGCAACGCTACTTGCGACGTAAGCTGTCAGTCATCAATACGCTGAAGAACGAGGTGAAGCAACTTAAGCAAGCGGCACAGGAGAAGGAGAAAGCCTTGATGCGCTATGCGCGCGAGTATGTGCAGATGGGCGATGAATGCCTGAAGCACAACATGACCGATGCTGCGTTGCGGAACTACGACAAAGCCGTAACGCTCTGTCCGAATTTCAAGGAGGCTTGGAAGAAGATCAAGAAGTTGGAGAAGAAAATGAAGAAATAGATATGATACTGAAACTGTATAACAAGAACAACAATCCTGCTGATATCCAGCAGGTGGTGGATGTGCTGAACGATGGTGGCATCATCATCATGCCCACCGACACCAAGTATGCTTTGGCGTGCAACGCGCTGAAAGAGCGAGCTGTGGAGCAAGTGTGCCGCTTGAAGGACATCGATCCGAAGAAGAACCGCCTGTCGGTGATTTGCTATGATATGAGCACCATCAGCGAATATGCCAAGGTGGACAACAACTCTTTCAAGTTGATGAAGCGCAACCTGCCTGGACCTTTCACTTTCATCCTGAATGCCACAAGTCGTTTGCCCCGCATCTTCAGAAACCGCAAGGAAGTGGGATTCCGCATGCCCGACCATGCGATTGTGCGAGAGATCTGCAGCGTGCTGGAAGCTCCACTCATGGTGGCATCGGTGCCTTTCGATGAAGAGGAGGAAGTGGACTACTTGGTGAATCCCGAATTGATGGACGAGCGTTTGGGTAGTCAGGTGGATCTGGTCATCGACGCAGGTTTTGGCGATACCGTAGGCTCGGCTGTCATCGACTGTACCACAGGCGAACCCGAGATTATCCGCGAGGGTCCACAACCCTTAGACTTTGGATAACCCAATTAGAAAATTATAAAAACAGAAACGATATGAAAGTAGGAGACAAAGCTCCCAGTGTTCTGGGACACGATGAAAACGGACGCGAAATCAAACTGAGCGATTTCGCAGGTAAGAAACTGGTGTTGTATTTCTATCCCAAAGACATGACTCCCGGTTGCACCACAGAGGCCTGCAACCTGCGAGACAACTACAGTGCCCTGCGCCAGCAAGGCTACGAGGTGTTGGGCGTGAGTGTGGACGATGCACAGAAACATCAGAAGTTCATTGCCAAGCATGAACTGCCTTTCTCGCTGATTGCCGATACCGAAATGACGTTGGTGCAGCAGATGGGCGTGTGGGGTGAGAAAAGCATGTATGGTCGCAAGTACATGGGCACCTTCCGCACCACCTTCATCATCAACGAAGAAGGAGTGATTGAACGCATCATCACTCCCAAGGAAATCAAAGTGAAAGATCACGCAAATCAAATATTGTCATGAAAATAAGATCTATCTTATCCATCTTGGCGCTCACAACAGCGATGAGTGCCGCAGCCCAGGAGAATCCCTTGTGGATGCGTCATAACGCCATCTCTCCTGATGGCTCTGTGATTGCTTTTTCTTATAAAGGCGATATCTTCACTGTGCCTGTAAGCGGTGGGAAAGCCACACAGCTCACCACCAACAGCGGACAGGATTCATACCCCGTTTGGAGTCCCGATGGCAAGCAGATTGCCTTTGCCTCCAGCCGTGAGGGCGGTTACGATATCTACATCATGAATCGCGACGGCGGTGCGCCCAAGCGACTCACCACCCATTCTGGTTCGGAGATTCCGATGGCTTTCCTCGACAGCAAGACCATCCTGTTTCAGGCTAACCTGATGCCCGATGCCCAGTCGGTCATCTTTCCACAGCGTTATCAGCAGGTCTATACCGTCAGCACCGAGGGTGGGCGTCCCCATCTGTTCTCTTCCGTCACGTTGGAAGATGTGAATGTGGGCAAGAACGGTGTGCTGCTCTATCATGATAGGAAAGGTATGGAAGACACTTGGCGCAAGCACCACGAATCGTCTGTGACCCGCGATGTATGGATGGCTACTCCAAAGGGCAATGCCTACGAATACAAGCAGCTCACCACCTATTATGGGGAAGACCGCAATCCTGTGTGGGCAGCCGATGGCAAGTCGTTCTACTACCTGAGCGAGCAGAAGGGCTCCTTCAACGTGTTCAAGCGTAGCATAGATGGAACGTCCGACGTGCAGCTGACACAGATGAAAGACCATCCTGTGCGTTTCTTGAGCATCGCCAACAATGGTACGCTCTGTTTTGGCTATAATGGTGAGCTCTATACCCTGAAAGAGGGTAGCCAGCCTCAGAAAGTGAACGTATCCGTTGTGGCCGACAGAAGCGATAAGGATTTGATTCGTCAGGTTCAACGCAGCGGTGCAAGCGAGATTTCCGTATCACCCAGCGGCAAGGAGGTGGCTTTCATCATGCACGGCGATGTGTATGTAACTTCTACCGAGTATAATACTACCAAGCAGATTACCAACACCCCTCAGCAGGAGCGCAGCATCCACTTCGCTCCCGATGGTCGTGGAATCGTCTATGCTGCCGAGCGTGATGGCTATTGGCAGATCTATCAGTCGAAGTTGGGTAAGGACGATGAGAAACTCTTTACATACGCTACTGATATCAAGGAAGAAAGGCTGACCAACACCAAGGTTACCTCTTTCCAGCCATACTACAGCCCTGATGGCAAGAAGGTGGCGTTCCTTGAAAACCGCTCCACCTTGCGTGTCATCGACCTCGCTACCAAGAAGGTGGTGACGGCGATGGATGGCAAGTATGAGTACAGCTACAGCGATGGCGACCAGTGGTTCCAGTGGAGTCCCGACAGTCGCTGGCTGCTCACCAACTACATCGGCTATGGTGGTTGGAACAACAAGGATGTGGCTCTGGTGAGCGCATCTGGCAACGGTGAGATTCACAACCTCACGCAGAGTGGCTACAATGATGTGAATGCCAAGTGGGTGTTGGACGGTAAGGCGATGATATATGCTTCCGACCGCGCAGGCTATCGCAGTCACGGAAGTTGGGGCGCTGAGGATGATATCTACATCATGTTCTTCGACCTCGATGCTTACGAGCAGTTCCAGCAGAGCAAGGAGGAAACCGAATTGCGTGAAGAAGCTGAGAAAGAAAAAGATAAGGATAAAGACAAGGACAAGGAATCTGCCGATAAGAACAAAAAGGATGGTGAATCGGATAAGAAAGAAGCTGAACCGCTGAAGTTCGATTTCGAAAACTGCAAGGATCGTGTGGTTCGCCTCACCGTCAATTCTTCTCATCTGGCTGATGCGGTGCTCAGTCCTAAGGGCGACAAGCTCTACTACACCGCTTCGTTCGAAGGTGGGGCTGACCTTTGGATGCACGACCTGAAAGAGGGTAGTACCTCCATCGTGCTGAAGAATGTGGGTTATGCCGAGCTCTTGCCCGACAAGGATTTCAAGAAACTCTACTTAGCAGCACAAGGTGGCATCAAGGAGGTTGATTTGGACAAGCAAAGCAGCAAGAACATCAGCTTCGAGGCCAACTTCAACTACCGTCCTGCTGAGGAGCGTGCCTATCTGTTCGACCACATCTGGCAGCAGGTGCTCGACAAGTTCTACAATGTAAACCTGCACGGAACCGATTGGAACAAGATGCGCGACAACTATCGCCGCTTCTTACCTTATATAAATAATAACTACGACTTTGCCGAGATGACCAGCGAGATGTTGGGTGAGCTGAATGCTTCGCATACTGGCACACGCTACAGTCCTGCAGGTCCTGAACTCTCTACCGCTTCTTTGGGTTTGTTCTACGATTGGAGCTACACAGGCGATGGACTGAAGGTGAAGGAGGTGATTGCCAAAGGTCCGTTTTCAGTGAAGAACACAGAAGTGGAGGAAGGTTGCATCATCGAGAAGATTGACGGACAGTCCATCCTGAAGGACACCGACTATTACCCCATGCTGGATGGTAAGGCTGGCAAGAACGTGCGCGTCAGCGTGTTCAATCCCAAGACTGGCAAACGCTTCGATGTGACGGTGAAGCCTGTATCTGCTGGCACCCTTTCCGATTTGCTCTACAAGCGTTGGGTGGATCGCAACAAGAAGTTGGTGGAGAAACTCTCTGGCGGAAAGGTGGCCTATGTGCATGTCCGCGCAATGGATAGTCCTTCATTCCGTCAGGTTTATGCCGATATCCTCAGCGATGAGAACCGTCAGAAGCAGGCTGTGATTGTAGATGAGCGCAACAATGGTGGCGGCTGGTTGCACGATGACCTCTGCACACTGTTGGCTGGTAAGGAGTATCAGCATTTCGTGCCGCGCAACCAATACATCGGCTACGATCCTTATAACAAATGGACTAAGCCATCCTGTGTGCTGATTTGCGAAAACGACTACAGCAATGGTCACGGGTTCCCTTGGGTCTATAAGACCTTGGGCATTGGCAAGTTGATTGGTTCTCCTGTGGCTGGAACCATGACTGCCGTTTGGTGGGAAACGCTGATGGATTCCTCGCTCGTGTTTGGCATCCCGCAGGTGGGTTGTGTAGATATGAATGGTGTATATCAGGAGAATACTGAGTTGAAGCCCGACATCACCGTCTATAACACCCCAGAGGATGTGATGAATGGTTATGATCGTCAGCTGGAAACTGCTGTGAAAGAAATGATGAAGGAGGTAAAATGAAAAGAACTGCTATTATATTATTACACTGTCCCGACCGTCCAGGTATCATCTCCGATGTTACCAACTTCATTACGGTCAATCAGGGCAACATCATCTATCTCGACCAATATGTGGATCGAGTGGAAAACATTTTCTTTATGAGAATCGAGTGGGAGTTGGAGAAATTCACCATTCCCGAGGAGAAGATAGAAGACTTCTTCGCCACCCTGTATGGTCAGAAGTACGGCATGTATTTCCGCATCTACTTCTCCGACCAGAAGCCCCGCATGGCCATCTTCGTGTCGAAGATGTCGCATTGCCTCTATGACCTGCTGGCGCGCTACAGTGCGGGCGAATGGGATGTGGAGGTTCCGCTCATCATCAGCAACCACGAGGATATGCGTCCTGTGGCTCAGCAGTTTGGCATTCCTTATCATTGCCTGCCCATCACGAAGGAGAACAAGGCGGAGCAGGAGGAGCGTGAGATGCAGCTGCTGCGTGAGAACAAAATCACCTTCATTGTGTTGGCTCGCTACATGCAGGTCATCTCCGAGCAGATGATTGAGCAATACCGACATAAGATCATCAACATCCACCACTCGTTCCTGCCCGCTTTCATTGGCGCGAAACCCTATCATGCGGCGTTCGAGCGTGGTGTGAAGATTATCGGTGCCACAGCCCACTACATCACCACCGAACTGGATGCTGGTCCTATCATCGAGCAGGATGTGGTGCGTGTAACCCACAAGGATACCATCGAGACACTGGTGAATAAAGGCAAGGATCTTGAAAAGATTGTGCTCTCGCGAGCCGTGCAGAAACACATCGAGCGGAAGATTCTCACCTATCAGAACAAGACGGTGATATTCAACTAACCATTTTCTCAAGGGGGAGCAGTCATTGCTTCCCCTTTTTTCTTCCCCTACCTACACATAATTACCTCCGCTTTCCTTTATAGCTAAAATTAGGTATTCCCGGTTATTTAGATTCATTCTAACTTTGCAGCCGTGAAACTATAGCTAAAAAGGATGAGAAAGATTCTGACATCATGTATGCTCGGCCTCTTGATTGCTACAGGATTGCATGCACAGGGAAGCGGGCAAGCAAACAATTATCAGTCGATTACAACAGAGTATGAAGGCGACTGGCGATTCCGTTTCGGCGGATACGGTGAGATGTATGCCAGTTGGAAAGACTACGGACTGAATCGCTGGAACGGTTCTACCGTAGGTAACAGCAAGAAGAATCATGCCGAGGTGGCCATTCCGCGTTTTGTGTTGGCCATCGACTACAAACTATCCCCTAAATGGATTCTGGGAGCAGAAATCGAGTTCGAGTCGGGTGGTGTGGGCACTGCCTACGAACTGGAATCAGGCACAGGTAGTGAGAATGGCGAATACGAGCAGGAGTTTGAGAAAGGCGGCGAGGTGTCGCTGGAACAATTCCACATCACTCGTTTGATTATTAGAGAGTTTAATGTTCGCGCGGGACATCTGGTGCTGCCAGTTGGACTCACCAATGCCCATCATGAGCCCGTCAACTTCTTCGGAACCACTCGTCCGGAAGGCGAAACCACCATCTTCCCCTCAACGTGGCATGAAACAGGTATCTCTTTCTTCGGTACTGTGGGTAAGGGATATGCTACCTTCAACTATCAGGCGATGGTGGTGGCCGGACTCAATCCCAACGGTTTCAGCAAATACGACTGGGTGAAGGGCGGCCGCCAGAACCTCTTTGAACTCGACAACTTCACCTCGCCTGCCTGGATTGCCCGATTGGATTATGTGGGTGTGCCTGGCTTGCGCATCGGTGGCTCGTTCTATTTCATCAACGATGCGGGCGGCAATGCCGACAAGCTGAACACCTATACTTCATTGGGCAAGATTCCCGTTCGCATCTGGAACATCGATGGAGAATACACCCATCCTTATTTTATCCTAAGAGGTAACATCCTGAGTGGTCATGTGGGCCATGCTGCTGGCATCACCCGCATCAACAACAGCTATTCCAAGCTCTCGCCCTACGGTCGCAAGGCCCCATTTGCTTCTGGAGCACTGACTTATAGCGTCGATTTGGGCATCAGGGTGAAGTCGTTCGTCAAAAACGACAAGTTCCCCGATGTGATACCTTTCGCCCACTATGAGTACTATAATCCCCAGCAGGTGATGGATGTGGGGCAGACAGCCGACGAGCGTTGCCAGGTAAGCATGTGGCGCATGGGATTGAATTGGAGACCTCTGCCAAACTTGGTGGTGAAAGCCGATTTTACCACCCGACAGATTGGTACTCAAAAGGTGTTTGGCACCACAGGTTTCAACAGCGAGAACGAGTTCAACATTGGCATCGCCTATGCTGGATGGTTCTTTAAACATTGATGATAATAATAGTAAAAAGTATATGATTATGAAAAAGAACAGAATTGTATGGGGAATGATGGCTTTTGGCTTTTCATTCATTTTGGCCGCTTGCGGTAGTGACAAGAGTGAACCTACACCTTCACCAACTCCTTCACCTACGCCAACTCCTACGCCCACACCCACTGTGGCAGTGACGGAAGCCGATTTGAGCGCAGCTGTGAATCAGTATGTGGATGGAGTGGTGTTGCCCACCTACAAAGCTTTGGCTGAGCGGAACGAAGCGCTGAACAAAGCGGTGGAGAAGTTCCGTGAATCACCCTCTGATGTTGCTTTCGAGAATGTTGCCAATGCTTGGCTCGATGCCCGCGAACCTTGGGAGTCGAGCGAGGCCTTCCTGTTCGGTCCTGTGGCCGACAAGGGTTTGGATCCCAACATGGACAGCTGGCCTCTCGACCAGGTATCCATCGCTGCCATCCTGAACTCAGCCGACTGGGCTGCATTGGAGTGGACGGGCGACTATGACGAGGATGACGAGAACATCGAAGCTGTGCAGAGCGTTCGCGGTTTCCACACGTTGGAGTACCTCACTTTCAAAGATGGCGAACCCCGCACTGTATCGGCCAAGACTGGCTCTACCGATCCTAACACGATGGAGTATGCCGATGCCAACACCGATGCTTGGGCAAACTACATGCAGGCTGTGGCAGCGTTGCTGCGTGCCGATGCCAACATCCTCTATGCCGACTGGAGCGAGAGCTATAACGGAGGCAAGAGCTATGCCGAGATCTTTAAGGCGCACGATGGAGGCGAGGGCTTCAACAGTGCCATCAACTGCATCGAGCAGATCATCGACGGTTGTGCCGACATCGCCAGCGAGGTGGGAGCTTCAAAGATTGGCGACCCTGTGGCGCTCTACGAGGATGGCAAGGTGGAAGAAGCACTCTATGCTGTGGAGTCGTGGTACAGCTGGCACTCTCGCGACGACTATACCAACAACATCTTCTCCATCCGCAATGCCTATTATGGTTCGCTTAACGGCACTGTAAACTCTAACTCGCTGTCGGCTTTGGTGAAGAAAGTGGACGAAACGTTCGACACCAAGGTGAAGAAAGCCATTCAGGATGCTGCCGATGCCATTCAGGCTATTCCTCAGCCTTTCCGAAACAATATCAACAGTGCTGAGGCCAAAGCTGCTATGGATGCTTGTGGTAATCTGGAATCGCTGCTCACCGAAGAGCTGAAGCCTTTCATGCAAAAGATACTGCAATGATGAACAATAGGTTCCTATATATATGGGGGATTCTTGGTGCGCTGACGTTTGCATCTTGCGATGATGTAGGCGACCAGATTGTGGCGAGGGATATGGATGTACCCGCAGGCTATGAATTGTCTGCTGGTACATCAACCGTTTTCTTCAACTCCGCCGTAGCCTACGACCAGCCAGCCAAATGGGTGAGTGGCGTTTATGACACTCGCTTCAATCGAGGCGACCGATTGTACGACAACGTGAAGAGCACCAACAACAACGGACATAACGGAGGTTTGGGACCCGTGTATGCTGGCTATTCCTGTGGAAGTTGCCACCGTAACGCTGGTCGCACGGAACCCACGTTGTGGACGCAAGGCGGCTCGGGAACCTACGGCTTCACATCAGCGTTGATTTACGTCACCCGTAAGAACGGCGCTTTCTTCCAGGACTACGGACGAGTGATTCACGACAACGCCATCTACGGCGTTCAGCCCGAAGGGAAGCTGAAGGTGACATACGAGTTTGAAACGTTCGAGTTCCCCGACGGAGAGAAGTATGAGTTGGCGAAGCCTCATTACGAGATTTATGAGTGGTATGCCGACAGCATTGCTCCCGAAGACCTGTTCTGCACCGTCCGCATCCCGTTGCGTCATGTGGGTATGGGACAGATCATGGCGATCGACCGTAATGAGATTGAGGCACTTGCGCGTCAGAGCAACTATCCTGAGTTTGGCATCAGCGGTAAGGCCAATTACATCAATGAACGGGGTAAGTTGCAGTTGGGGCTCTCGGGCAACAAGGCGCAGCATGTCGACCTCACGGTGGAGTTGGGCTTCAGCAGCGATATGGGTATGACCAACAGTCGCTATCCCGAGGAAATCAGCGAGGGACAACGTCAGATCAATCAGGGCAGCATGATGGGCTTGCTCTACGATCAGCTGGATGTCTCTACCGAAGATATGGAGGATGTGGATCTCTACATGCAGAGCTTGGGCGTGCCTGCCCGACGCAATGTGAACGATCCGCATGTGAAGCACGGCGAGCAGATGTTCTACAAGGCATCGTGTCAGCTGTGTCACACCGTCACCCTGCATACACAGTCTCGCGGCTCTACTTTGCTGAATGGCACAGAGTTGCCTTGGTTAGGTGGTCAGGTCATTCATCCTTATTCCGATTTCCTGCTGCACGATATGGGCTCTGAAATCATGGGTGTTGGCTTGAACGACAATTATGTCAGCGGTTTGGCTCGAGGTAATGAGTGGCGCACCACTCCTCTCTGGGGCATTGGCCTGCAGCAGAAGGTGAACGGTCATACTTACTTCCTGCACGATGGGCGCGCCCGCAATTTCATCGAGGCCATCATGTGGCACGGTGGTGAGGGCGAAGCTTCCAAGAACATCTTCAAGAAGATGACGAAAGAAGAACGAGACGATTTGGTGGAATTCTTGAAATCACTTTGACAACGGGATTATGAAAAAATATTTAATGATAGCTTTGGCGGCATTATTGCCTTTGACCGCTATGGCCCAATACGAAGAGGATACCGACAATGGTGTGGTATCGCTGGCGGGTAGAGAAGGATTCTCTATCGCCTCAAAGAAAGGCGACTTTCTGTTCAAGCCCTACCTGCTCATGCAGGCAGCGGGCAAGTTCAACTATTACGACGATGAGGGATTGGACAAGGCCTACAACCAAGACAATGTGGCCAACTCGGGCTTCTCCATCCCCTACGCCGTGCTGGGCTTCACTGGCAAAGCTTTCGACAAGCTCACCTTCAACCTCAGCATCAATGCGGCAGGCAGCGGAGGCGCCTTGCTGCAACAAGTGTGGTTCGACTATGCCTTCAGTCAGAAGTTTGCCATCCGTGCTGGAAAGTTCAAGACACCGTTCACCCATGCCTACCTCACCACCTTGGGCGAAACGCTGATGCCCGTACTGCCCACCTCGCTGACGGCATCCGTCATCCTGCCCCATACCCTGAATGCGGTGAATCCCAACTTCGGAACGGGCTTCGACCTGGGTATCGAAATCCACGGGTTGCTGAACAAGGTGGGATATGAGTTGGGCATCTTCAATGGAACAGGCGCTTCAATCAATACGGCGGGCAAGACCTTCAGCGACGATTGGCACATCCCCTCGTTGCTCTACTCCGGTCGCCTCACCTATATGCCGAAGGGCGTGATGCCAGCCACACAGGGCAATCCTAAACGCTTGAACGAGGATAAGATACTGTTTGGCGCTTCTGCCTCGCTGAATGTGGAAAGCGAGAGCGAGAGCACCAACGATTTTCGCGCGGGACTGGAGTTCGCGATGCTGAAAGGCCGACTCTACTTGGCTGCTGAGGCCTACTACATGCATGTGGGCTTCACCAAACGCATGAAGATAGACGATGGCTTCAACTATTGGGGCGGCTATGTGCAGGCTGGCTATTTTGTGGCTCCTCGTGTGCAGGCTGCCTTGCGCTACGACCTGATGGACCGAAACGGAACCGACCGCAAGGGTTTGCTGAACATGCCGGCTGTGGGCGTGAACTATTTCTTCCCCAACAGCAACGTGAAGTTGCAGGCTATGTATCAGTTCATCGGACGAACAGGACACACCACCCAGCTGGATCGTGACATCGACGATTTGGGCTTGGCCACACATTCTGCCACCCTGATGTTGCAATACTCGTTCTAAATTGACGGTTATGAATAAAAAAATAGCTATATTTGCATCCGTGATTGGATTGATGGCCTTGCAGGCTTGCGATGAAGGGCGACTGTATGAGCAGGAAACCGTCATTGCGCCTGAAGGACGAACCGTTACGGTGAAGGCTCGCCTCACGGGAATCGCCTCGTGGCCAGACCCTTCGATGTATGTGGTGGTGGCTGGCTTCAACGACGATAGCGACTATGCGCTGATCAACAAGTCGGTGCCTGCGCCGTCGGAAGAGGGTGGGGAGGTAACCGTGCAGCTTTCAGGCATCAAGGAGCAGGTCACCCGCGTGGAGCTGTGTGTCATCAACCGTTTGAGGAAGCACATCGTGTCTTTCTACACCATTGATGAAGCCCAGCTTGCGGCTTCGAATGAGATTGAGGTGGATGCCGGAACCTTGAACGTGGGCATGTACCACACCATCCAGGAGCGTGTGTTCAACTCCACTTGCGTGAATTGTCACGGGGCTGCCACCTCGGCTGCCGCAGGACTTTACCTCACGGCCGAGAAGAGTCATGCCGCCATCGTGGGAGTGCCGTCCAAGAAGCTGGAGGGAATGAACATCGTGGAGCCGGGCGATGCTGCCAAGAGTGCCCTCTACGAGGCGTTGTCCACCGATGTGACCATCACCAACGAATGGCATTATAACCATACCGCAGAGGTGGTCGATGATGGCATCCTGGCCATGAT
Source organism: uncultured Bacteroidales bacterium (assembly GCA_902783615.1). GTDB lineage: Bacteria > Bacteroidota > Bacteroidia > Bacteroidales > Bacteroidaceae > Bacteroides. The sequence continues at coordinate 19,107 of CACZRQ010000037.1, forward strand.
CCGACAATGGATTACACACGGGGCGAAAAATGATTGAGCTGCGGCTAATAAAGAAACTAATGAAAATTATGGATAAAGCGAAAGTTGAAATATTCAGATTCGAGAAGGGTGGGGTGAATGAATACCATCTGATGGTGCACGTTACCGACCCAACGCTGACCTACGGACAGCAAGTGGAAGCCCTGCTGGCAGCCTATGATGAAACGCTGGCCGAGTTGCCGGGAGCCGTAGCTGTGTTCAAGCGCTACTTCCTGAGCGATGCTGCCAATCAGGTCGATATCCTGCTGGCCATGACCACCGAAGGCACCACCTGCGGCCTGTCCATCATCCAGCAGCCACCCTTGGATGGCACGAAGATTGCCCTGTGGGCTTACCTGCTCACCGATGTGCAGACCCGCGCGTTGGGCAACGGCTTCTTCGAGGTGCAGCACGGAGCTTACCGCCATTTGTGGACGGGCACCAACACCAACTATGCCGCCAACTCGGAATACCAGATGCGCTTGCTGCTGAACGATTATGCCATGAACCTGGTGGAGCAGGGATGCACCTTGGCCAACAACTGCCTCCGCACCTGGATTTTCGTGCAGAACATCGACAACAACTATGCTGGTGTGGTGAAGGCTCGCAACGAGGTGTTCGTGACCCAAGACCTCACAGACAAGACCCATTTCATCGCCAGCACGGGCATCGGTGGCCGAATGGCCGACCCCAAGAACCTCGTGCAGCTGGATGCCTATGCGGTGTCTGGCATCACGAAGGAACAGATTCATTACCTCTATGCACCCTCCCATCTGAACCGCACCTCGGAATATGGCGTGAGCTTCGAGCGCGGCACCTACGTGGATTATGGCGACCGCCGACACGTGTTCATCTCAGGCACCGCCAGCATCAACAACCGAGGTGAAATCATGTATCATCGCGATATCCGCAAGCAGACACATCGCCTGTGGGAGAATGTGGAAACGTTGCTCAACGAGGCCGACAGCTCCTACGATGATGTAACGCAAATGATTGTCTATCTGCGCGATATAGCCGACTATGCCGTAGTGAAAGCCCTCTACGACGAACGTTTCCCCGATAAGCCGAAGGTGTTTGTCAACGCCCCCGTGTGTCGCCCGGGCTGGCTGGTGGAAATGGAGTGTATGGCCGTGAAGGCACAGGATAATCAACTTTTCCCCTCATTCTGAAAAACGATGGATAAACTGCATAAATATAGGGCAACCGACCGCATGGCCGACCTCATCAGCGACAATTTCTCGCTCCTGATGGTCATGAGCCGCTTCGGCCTGAAACTGGGCTTTGCCGACAAGACGGTGAACGATGTGTGCCAGGAGCAGGGCGTTGACTGTTCCACCTTCCTGGCTGTGGCCAATTTCATCAGCGAGGGCAACCTCACCTATGTCGATGACGAGCAGATCTCCCTCACCTCACTGATGGACTACCTGAAGAACGCCCACACCTATTTCCTCGATTTCAACCTGCCCACCATTCGCCGCAAACTCATCGAGGCACTCGACTTTTCGGCTGCCAACGATGTGGATGTGCTCGTACTCAAGTTCTTCGATGAATATGCCCGTGAGGTGAGCCGCCACATGGAGCACGAAAACAACACCGTGTTCAAGTATGTGGAGCAACTGCTGCAGGGCAGGCTGTCCGACAAGTTCAGGATTGTGGCCTACAGCAGCAAGCACAACCAGATCGACACCAAGCTGAAGGAACTGAAGAACATCATCATCAAGTATTACCCCGAAGAGGGCAACAACAATCTGATGAACTCGGTGCTGTTCGACATCTTCAACTGCGAGCAAGATTTGATTACGCACTGCGATGTGGAGGACTATATGTTTGTGCCTGCGGTGATGAGGCTCGAAAAACAACTGTGTGAAAGGAGAGCGCAAGATGGGCAGTAAACATTCTCTGAAAGTGATTGTGGCCACCTCGTCGGCCATCATTCGCAGCGGACTGGCGGCTGTGCTGAAACGCATCCCCGACCTGAACATTCAGGCGGTGGAGGTGGGCAACACCGACTATCTGCAGAACTTCGCCTTGACGCAAATCCCCGACATCATCATCATCGACCCCACCTTGGGTGGCTGGTTCGACTTGGCCGAGTTCACATCATCCCATCCGCAGCTCAGCGGTGTGAAGTTTGTGGCTGTGCTGGCCAGCGTGATCGACACCCATCAGTTGAAAGATTATCATGAAACCATCGCCATCTACGATTCCGCCCAG
>CACZRQ010000038.1 GCA_902783615.1 uncultured Bacteroidales bacterium
ACCAGCCTCAACAGGAGCAATTGGGTTCTGACGGCTGCGAACGCAGTCGATGAAGTTCTGCATGTGAGGTGAGCTGGTCTCGAAGTTACGAGCAGCCTGACGCTGACCACCACGCTCAGCCTGAGCAGCACGCTTAGCATATTCCTCGAACATTCTAGCACGCTCCTCAGCAGTCATCATACGAGGCTTGTTGCCACGCAGGTTCTCAGGAACGAGTGAGTTGTCTGAGCACTCCAGATAACCACGAGCTACGTTGATCCAACCCTTGGTACCGATGAACTTCAGACCCTGTGCATTAGGATTGTCCTCACCGTCCATATCCTTGGTCAGATATGCATGCTCCATCAGGATGGTGCCGTTTGGATACTTAGCTGAGTAAGCTTCGCCCTCGCCCCAAGTGCCTCTTGGGAAGTATTCAACTGGCTGCAAGCCATCGTAACCCATAGCAGCATTAGCGATGTCGTGCATGTGAGCACCCCAGTCAGCGGTATAACCGTTACCGGTCTCACGATACCAACGCCATGCGCCCCAGAATGCCTCACGCTTCTCAGCCACTGTTACAACAGTCTTACCGTTCTTAACAGTTGACTCTTCCAGTGTGATAGGAGGACACAGCTGGTCGTTGTACTCGATCTTAGGATCGTTCAACGGGCCGAGCCACAGGTTGAAGTTCAGGTTTGCAGGAATCTTCTGCACGCCACCGAACTCCTCATACATCTTCTCGATTGGACGTGGAGGATCACCTACCTTTGAGTAGATTTTCTCTACGTGACCGATCTTACCAGCCTGAATCAGCTCGATAGCCTTCTGGAACTCGCCGCTTGAACGCTGCTGGCTACCTACCTGGAATACACGCTTGTTGCGACGTACAGCTGCTTCAACAGCGTAAGCCTCAGTAATGGTGTAAGTCAAAGGCTTCTGGCAGTAAACGTCCTTGCCAGCCTGGCAAGCGTGAATTGCCTGCAGTGCATGCCAGTGGTCTGGAGATGCAACCTCAACAGCATCGATGTCCTTACGCTCCAGCAAGTCCTCATAGCTCTCGTACTTGTCGCAACGCTCGTTCATGCCCTTCTGGCTCTGCCACTGTGCGATTCTTCTGCGGAAACGCTCAGTCTTGTTAGTGTCAACGTCGCAGCAAGCTGCTACCTGAACACCGTCGCAACCTGCGAAGCCACCGAAGTCGTTCAGTGCCTGCTGGCCTAAGCCGATGAAACCTAAAACTACACGGTCACTTGGAGCAACCTTCACACCATTAGAATTAGCCCAGCTTGGTAAAATGGTCAAGCTGGCCAGACCCAGAGCTGAGTAGCTCAGGAAGTCTCTTCTTGAAATTCCGTTCTTTTCTTTCATGTTATCGTTATTAAAAATGATAAAAATTCATAATCGACTCCAAAGTTAGGTAATTTTTTTATAAAATCCACTATAATCCCACCAATTTTTTTATAATATTAAGAAATTATTGCGCATTTTCTTGATTTGTATCAATAAAACTGCCAGTTGGAGGGGTTGTTATGCTTCCATTCGTTGCTTCGCCATTGTCAGAAAACTTTTCTGTCTTCTTCTGCTCCTTGTCTTTCCCCTTGCCAGTTACCAGGTCGATGGCCCATTTGCCGATTTTTCGCTGAAGTCCAGCCTCAGTGGTTGGAATGCCAGTCTTTTTGGTGAACCATTGCTTCAGCTTGGTGATGCCAAGCAGTTTCTTCCATGAGATGTTGATGCTCACTCCAGGAATGATTTGGGTGCCCGAAGTCTTTTTCTTCTTCCTGGTGGTAGAGGAAGCAGACGACTTCTTTGTTGTGGTGGTGGAAGACTTCTTCGCAGTAGTCTTCTTTTGGGTTGTTGATGTCTTGGTTGTTGCCATAAATGCTGTTGTTTGAAGATTACAGTGCAAAGTTACAAAATAGTTTTGAATCCTGCAAATCGGAGGATGCCGTAAGAAATCATTGTTTGTCAGCATTAATTCTGGCAATTGTTAATGTTAATGGTAGCAAGTCATATAATTCGTCGGCTTGCAGCCCAAAGTCCTGCGAAGGTAAGTAATCCGTTTAGCATCAGCAGTTCATAACCGAAAGTGTAGCCTGTGAAATGTGTGGTGAGGTTGTCAATCAGGAAACAGATGATAGGCGATGCCAAGGCGATATAGGGCACAAAACGGTCATTTGGCGTGCGTTTGGTGAGCAAACCAAAGGCAAATAAGCCCAATAGAGGCCCGTATGTATAGGAGCAAAGCGTATAAATGGCATCAATCACATTGGTGCTGTTAATTGAATGGAACAGCAGAATGAAGGCTGCAAACACCAGGCAAATGCCAATGTGGGCCCTACGACGCAACCTTTCATCGTGTGGCTTCTCTTTGAGATCCACACAAAAACTGGTGGTGAGGGCAGTTAAGGCTGAGTCGGCACTACTAAAGCAGGCAGCCACAATGCCTATGGTAAATAATATGGTAACGGAAGTGCCCAATTGACCGGAAGCGGCAAACATGGGCAGTAAATCGTCGGTATTGGCTGGTATGGCAAGTCCTTGCTGTTGAGTCAGCATGATGAGCAACACACCCAGCGAGAGAAACAACAGGTTGGCTGGCACAAAAAAGAATCCATAGGTGCACATGTCTTTCTGCGCTTCCCGCAAAGTCTTGCAGGTAAGGTTCTTCTGCATCATGTCCTGATCGAGCCCTGTCATCACAATCACCACAAATATACCACTTAGGAACTGTTTCCAGAAGTTCTGCTTCGAGAGCCAGTCGTCGAAGAGGAACACTTTACTATAGGGACTCTCCTTGACAGCTTTGATTGCTTCGCTGAGGCTCAGTCCCAACGCATTTGCCACTTGCCAGATAATCAGTATCAGGGCACCAAAAAGACAGAATGTCTGGAAAGTGTCAGTCCATACCAAAGTCTTCACACCTCCCCGATGTGTATAGAGCCAGATAAGTGCCACCATGCCCACTACAGTGATAAAGAATGGTATGCGTAGAGGCTCGAACACAAAACGTTGCAGCAGCATGCAAACCACATAGAAGCTCACAGCAGCTCGTGTCATTTTGCTCAGCAGGAAGAATGATGCTCCTGTCTTATATGCCTTTATGCCTAAACGTTCGCGCAAGTAGCTATAGATGGTGGTAAGGTTCAGCTTATAGTAAATCGGTAGCAGAATGTAGGCAATGGCGAAGTAGCCCAAGATGAATCCCAGACACATCTGTAGGTAATACATGTTGATGTGAACAGGCATGCCTGGTACGGAAATGAAACTCACGCCTGATATCGAAGCACCGATCATGCCAAATGCCACCATATACCAAGGCGACTTCCGTTCGGCACGGAAAAATGCTTCGTTGCTGCTCTGGCGGGCAGTCAGGCGACTCACCGACCACAAAACAGCGAAGTAAATCAACACAGTAGCTGCTATTATCATATTTTTCTCGACTTATGGAGTGCAAAGATATGGAAATCTCAGAATAATTCACTATCTTTGCAGAAAAAATAACAATGCTTGGATTATGAAAGAAAATAAGGAATTTATACGTCAGGATGCGGGTTACAGAACTTTGAAGGCATTTCAGAAGGCGGAATGCATTTATGATATTACGTTCTTCTTTGCGAACAAGTTTCTGAAGAAAGGCGACCGTACGATTGACCAAATGGTACAGGCTGCTCGTTCTGGAAAGCAGAATCTCGCGGAAGGCAATGTGGATGGTGTGACATCAAGGGAGATGGAACTGAAGTTGCTGAATGTGAACAGGGCTTCGCTACATGAGTTGCTACTGGATTATGAGGATTATTTGCGTGTTCGTGGTTTGGAACAGTGGTCATATTCTGACCCCAGGTGTGTGCAAACCCGCCAGTTTTGCAAGAATCATCTTGATTCTGCCATCTATCGGGAGAAAATAAAGGTGCGCTCTGATGAAACCATTGCAAATATCGCCATTACGTTGATTCATCAATGTGATGTGTTATTGCGGGGCTTAGTAGAGTGGAAAAAGCGTGATTTTATAAAGCGTGGTGGAATAAAAGAGGAAATGTATAAAGCGAGGGTGGAATGGATGAAGAAGAATAGGAAGTGAGATGGGATTGATGGGATTATGGGCCTAATGGGATTAATGGGATAATGGGCTAGATAGGCTTGATGGGCTTATTGGGCTTGATGGGATTCTCTGGGATTATTTCCCATCGAGCCCAAATAGCCCATAATTCTCCATAATTCCCCATCGAGAAAAAAATAAATCAAAAAATACTATGGCAACAGTTGACGACAAGAAAATTATCTTTTCTATGGTGGGCTTGAGCAAGACAATCAGGCAAACCAACAAGCAAGTATTGAAAAACATTTACCTGTCATTTTTCTATGGTGCGAAGATAGGCATCATCGGTTTGAATGGCTCAGGTAAATCTACCTTGATGAAAATCATTGCCGGACTGGACAATCAGTACCAAGGGCAAGTGGTGTTCTCCCCTGGCTATACTGTGGGCTATCTGCCACAGGATCCCTACCTTGATCCGCAGAAAACCGTGAAAGAGATTGTGCAGGAGGGGGCCGCTGATGCTGTGAATGCATTGAAGGAATACGAGGAAATCAACCTGAAATTTGGAGAGCCCGAGTATTATGAAGACCCAGACAAGATGGACAAACTGATGGCTCGACAGGCTGAATTGCAGGATATCATTGACGCTACAGATGCCTGGAACCTTGACTCGAAGTTGGAGATAGCGATGGATGCCCTGCGCTGTCCGCCCAGCGAGCAGCTTTGCGATCATCTGAGCGGTGGCGAACGCAGACGTGTGGCTTTGTGCCGCCTGCTGCTGCAAAAACCTGATGTGCTGCTGCTCGATGAGCCTACCAACCATCTTGATGCCGAGTCTATCGACTGGTTAGAGCAGCACTTGCAACAATATGAGGGAACGGTGATTGCCGTAACTCACGACCGTTATTTCTTGGATCATGTGGCAGGATGGATACTCGAACTGGACCGTGGTGAGGGCATCCCTTGGAAGGGTAACTACAGCAGTTGGCTGGAGCAGAAGACCCAGCGAATGGCACAGGAGGAGAAGACTGAGAGCAAGCGTAAGAAAACCTTACAGCGAGAGTTGGAATGGATTCGCATGGCTCCGAAAGCCCGTCAGGCCAAGGGTAAGGCGCGCTTGAACTCCTATGAACAGCTGCTCAATGCCGACGTGAAGGAAAAAGAAGAGAAACTGGAGATCTATATTCCGAATGGTCCACGTTTGGGCAATAAGGTGATTGAGGCTCATCATGTAGCGAAAGCATTTGGCGACAAGCTGTTGTACGATGACCTCAACTTCACTCTGCCTCCTAATGGCATCGTGGGCGTGATTGGTCCAAACGGTGCCGGCAAGACAACCTTGTTCCGTCTTATCATGGGCTTGGAGAAGCCGGATAGTGGTACGTTCGAGGTGGGCGAAACGGTGAAGTTAGCATACGTTGACCAGCAGCACACCAGCATCGACCCCAACAAGACTGTGTTTCAAGTGGTGAGTGGTGGTATGGATTTGATGCGTGTGGGCAATCGTGATGTGAATGCACGTGCTTATCTCTCTCGCTTCAATTTCTCTGGAGCCGACCAGGAGAAGCTTTGTGGCGTGTTGTCGGGTGGTGAGCGAAACCGTTTGCAACTGGCATTGGCGTTGAAAGAAGAAGGCAATGTGCTGTTGCTTGATGAGCCTACCAACGACATCGACGTGAACACCTTGCGTGCCATCGAGGAAGGTTTGGAAAACTTTGCCGGCTGTGCCGTCATCATCAGTCACGACCGCTGGTTCCTTGACAGAATCTGTACCCATATCCTCGCTTTCGAGGGCGACTCCAATGTTTTCTTCTTCGAGGGCTCCTATTCCGATTATGAGGAAAACAAGCTTAAACGCCTGGGAAAGACAGAACCTACGAGAGTCAGGTATAGGAAATTAACCAACGACTGAAAAACTGTTGAAAACTTTTTTTAAGCGTTTTTAATAATTGTATTGATATTATAACTATCTTTGCAGCGAAAATGTACATTATTCTTTAAATAAAAAAGGTGTTATGTTAAGAAAAGTTAGATTCATGCTGCTTACGCTCGCTACTATCTTAGTGGCTGTAGGCGCTCAGGCTCAGATTACTACATCATCTATGGGTGGTAAGGTGGTTGATGAAGCCAACGAACCAGTCATTGGCGCAACTGTACAGGCTGTTCACGAGCCTTCAGGTACACTTTATGGCGCAATTACTAATGTTGACGGTCGTTATGCCATCCAGGGTATGCGTACCGGTGGTCCTTACACTGTAACTGTCTCTTACGTTGGTTACACTTCCAGGACTTACAAAGACATTATTCTTCAACTGGGTGAAATTTTTAACTTGAACGTAGAGATTTCTGAGTCGTCTGAGATGTTGGGCGAGGTGGTTGTCACTGGAACTGCGTCTAAGTTTGCACAGGAAAAAACTGGTGCTACTACCAATATCAATAACGCAACCATCCAGCAGTTGCCAACCGTGAGCCGTAGCATTTCTGACATTGCGCGCCTCTCTCCATACGCCAACGGTATGGGCTTCGCAGGTGGCGACGGTCGTTCAACCAACTTCACCGTGGATGGCGCCAATTTCAACAACAACTTCGGTTTGAGCTCTGCCCTGCCTGGTGGTGGTTCTCCAATCTCAGTGGATGCCATTGAAGAAATGCAGGTGGTTGTGGCTCCATACGATGTTCGTCAGAGCAATTTCATCGGTGGTGGTATCAATGCAGTTACCAAATCGGGTACCAATACCTTCAAGGGTACTGCCTATACTTACTACACCAATGAGAACCTGCACGGTACACGTATTGGCGGCGTTGACATATCACGTACCAGAGAGCGTAAATATACTTACGGTGCTACTTTGGGTGGCCCTATCATTAAGAATAAGTTGTTCTTCTTCGCCAACTTTGAGTACTCTAAGGTGCCTACTGAGGTGAACCGCTGGCGTGCTTCTTCTGATGGTGTGGCTGTGCCAGACCAGTACATCTCTCGTACTACCCTGTCAGACATGAAGAAGGTGAGCGATCACTTGAAGTCAAGATATGGTTACGATACTGGCTCATACACCAACTTCCCTGCTGATGAGAAGAACATCAAGTTGTTGGGTCGTATTGACTGGAACATCACCAAGGATCATCACTTGGCTGTTCGCTATAACTATACCAAGAATACCGCTTGGAATCCAACGAACGGCAACTCTGCAGATACAGGTTTCCGTTTGAGAAACATGGACCGTTTCTCTCGTTATTCAATGGCTTTCGCTAACGCGATGTATTCAATGGACAACAAGGTGAACACCATTTCTGTTGACTTGAATAGCCACTTCGGCAGCAACCTGTCGAACCAGTTGCTGTTCACATATTCTGACATTCAGGATGTTCGTGGAACGAACTCTTCTACCTTCCCATTCGTTGATATCATGTATGGTTATGAAGAAGGCGACTTTACGGGTGCTACAGATAAAGCTTATGACTTTGGCGGTTATAATATTAAGCAGACTCTGGAGCCTTACATGTCGTTTGGTTATGAGCTGTTCACTTGGAACAACAAGGTGCAGAACAAGGTGACTACCATTACCGATAACTTCACTGCATATCTGGGCGCACACAAGCTGACCGCTGGTATCAACTTCGAGCATCAGTTGGCTAACAACGCTTACATGCGTAACGGTACAGGTTACTATCGTTATCGTTCTCTGGATGATTTCCTGAACGAGCGTGCTCCTGAAGCTGTTGCCTTGACTTATGGTTACGGTGGCGAGTCTAATCCAACCGCACAGGTTACCTTCAATCAGATTGGCGTTTATGTGCAGGATGAATGGAATGTGCTCGACAACCTGAAGTTGACTGGTGGTATCCGTTTTGATAACATCAACTTCGACGAGGATGACATCATGCGCAACAATGCCATCTATGAATTGAATTATGGTGGCAAACATGTAGATACTGGTGCTTGGCCAAAGAACAACATTCAGATTTCACCTCGCTTCGGTTTCTCATGGGATGTGCTGGGTGACAAGACTCTGAAGGTTCGTGGTGGTACGGGTCTGTTTGCAGGCCGTCTGCCTTTGGTGTTCTTTACCAACATGCCTACCAACTCTGGTATGGTTCAGTATCAGGCAACTGCTAACACTAAGTACACCAATGGCGTAGTAACCAGTGTTGACCCACGATTGGCTAAGTTTGCTGGTCAGATGGTAACCGATCGCAATGAGTTCATCAGCCGTCTGGGCACTCCAACCACCATCAGTCCTGCTGACGGTGCTGTGCCAAGTGCTGCGAACGGTGTGGACCGCAACTTCAAGATGCCTCAGGTATGGAAGACTTCAATCGCTGTTGACTATCAGATACCTGTTTCATTCCCATTGACAGTTACTGGTGAGTTCAACTATACCAAGAACATCAATGCTGTTCGCTTGGTTGACTGGAACATCATGGAGAATACCTCTGGCTGGGAACGTTTCTCTGGTGCCGACAACCGTTTGATCTATCCAGCGGAATATACTTACACCAAGACTCCAGCTTACATGCTGACCAATACGCACAAGGGTTATGGATGGACTGCTAACCTCACCGTTAACGCCCAGCCTATCGAGAACCTGAACATCATGGCTTCTTATACCCACACGGTGATGAAGGAAGTGTCTGGCATGCCAGGTTCAAACGCTTCTTCTGCATGGAGTGGCCTGTACACCATTGATGGTCCTAACCGTGCAACCGTTCAGAATTCTCAGTATGTAATTCCTGACCGCATCATTGCTTCTGTAAGCTATACTTATCACAAGGATCACTTCAGCTTGTTCTATTCAGGTTACTCTCCTTCTGGCTATAGCTATTATTATAATGGTGATATGAATAACGATGGTGTAGGTGCCGACTTGATGTACATTCCTAAGAATGATTCTGAGATCGTATTCGTTGACAAGTTCGACAAGGATGGCAACATGACTACCTCTGCTCAGCAGGATCGCGCTGACTTCTGGAAGTTCGTGGAGCAGGATTCTTATCTGAGCGACCATAAGGGTGAGTATGCTGAAGCTTATAGCGCTCGCTCTCCTTGGGTGCACAGATTCGATTTCCGTTGGGCACACGACTTCACCTTGAACATTGGCAACACCAAGCATGTGTTGCAGCTTTCTGCTGATGTCGAGAATATTGGTAACCTGATCCATTCTTCTTGGGGTGTAGCTAAGGTGATGACTCCAGCCAACAATGGTGCTATCCTGAAGTACGAGGGTAAGAACGAGGCTAACCAGCCTACCTTCTCTCTCTATCGCGATGCTCAGGGCAATGCTCCTACCAAGACTTGGGAGTATAACCGTGCATGGGGACAGGCTTGGAAAATCCAGTTCGGTGTGAAGTACTACTTCAACTAATCTGATTATTCTAAATCAACTAAGATAGGGAGGCAGCCATTGGGTTGTCTCCCTTTTTCATGTTAACGTTTTTTAGCAAAATTAGTTCGTTTTCTCGTGCAATGTTTCGCAACTTTGGCATTTAAAAGGCAGAAAGATGGCCATACAGATGAACAGACCGCAGCATAATAGCGAACGAGAGCTCGCAGAATCATTATGCCGAGGCGATGCCTCGGCTATGGGAGAGCTATATACGCGCTATGCTGGTTACCTCACAGGTGTCTGCTCGCGATACATTGCTGGAGACGAGGACGTAAGGGATGTGCTGCAGGAAAGCTTCATCAAGATTTTTACCAAGATATCTACTTTCAACTATGTGAGTGAAGGCTCTTTGAAAGCATGGGTAACACAAGTGGTGGTGAACGAGTCGCTGTTGTTTTTGCGAAACCAGAAACGGCACGGAATGATTATCTTCGATGGGGAGCGATTAGAAGATAAGGTGGATGACCCACTGGAAGATACTGATATTGGCGGAGTACCTAACGATGTGCTCCTCGAGATGATCAAAGAGTTGCCACCAGGCTATCGAGCGGTTTTCAACCTTTATGTCATTGAAGGGAAACGGCACAAAGAGATAGCTGAACTCTTAGGCATACAGGAACAAACGTCAGCCTCGCAATTGGCAAGAGCCAAGAAGTTGCTGGCTAAGAGAATAAAAGAATATGTAACATTAAAACAGGAACCAAGATGAACGAACGTTGGATGAAAGACATGCAAGACCGGTTCGCCGACTTTGAGAAGCCGGCACCAGAGGGTCTGTTTGCTGACGTGCAGCGAGAGATGCAGCGTCGGGGTCTGGTTCCTGGCGAGGAACTGACCAAGCAGGAAAGTGAAACCAAAGCTGAGCGTGGCAAGCTGATACCTATGTGGTTGAGAGGTGCAGCTGCAGCAGCGATGGTAGCCATCGTGGCTGGTGTTGGAACGCTGTTATTTACTGAAGATAAGGACAGTGGATTGCAAGGTACGGATGGACAACTGACACAAACACCATCTACATATCAGGCAGAGCCGAAAACCTCTCTTAAAGAGGTTGAGGCTATTGCTGCCCCAGAACAAAAAGTTGACAAACCAAGATTATTGGCACAGAACAGACCATCTGAAGGATTTCGTTCTGGTCTTGAGACGGAACCAGTAAAACCAAATG
>CACZRQ010000039.1 GCA_902783615.1 uncultured Bacteroidales bacterium
CTCTAGCCTTACTCTTGACTATGCCTAGAATATGCCATATCGCTGCCATATGTGCTGATTTAGGTTGTCAGTTTCTTCTCTTACGACTAGAGTCGGTTGACGGGTTAATAAGTCTATTTCTGCCTGTTCAGTCGTATTTTTTGGGAATGCTTGCGCAAAAGTGCGATTTTTTTTGGCCCTTCCATGCAGTAATCATGTTGTAGAACACGTTATCTAATTACAAATTCATTCTTGTTTTTTCGTAAAACTGATGAATTTATTGGGAAATTTGTTGTGATTGAGGCATCTGCATGGCGTTTTAAGTGTAAATTTGACGGTTATTAGGGGGGGGGTAATTAACAAAAATTAACCAAAAAGGTATGGTGTTTATATTGTGTTTTGTATATATTTGCATATGAAATACGAGTATTCTAATGGTTTGGTCTGTATTTCGATGAATTTTTTGCGGAGAATAAATAGTGAGACACAGTAACGATATAAGACATAAACTGTTGACGGCTGTTTTTGCAGCGTTATGCATGACAGCACTTTGCGTTCATTCGCATGCGTCAGTAGGCGGAAAGCTGGAACGTGCCAATGGTGTACAGCCAGTAGAAGCAGTCGGTGACGACCCTGTGTTAGTGCTGTTTGAAAATTATGTTCCTTATGACAGTACTAAGGTACTTCGCAAGGACACTACAGTGATCTTTATACATTTTGAATTGGACCGTGTGAAGATTGATGAAAGCTTCCACGACAACATCCAGGCATTGGAGCGCATTCGCCAGAGCGTTCATCGCATCGTTGCCGACACCACACTTGTTGTGAAATGCGTGCAGATTGTGGGAATGGCCTCCATCGAAGGTGCAGTTGACTATAACTATAAATTGGGTATGCAACGTGCCGAGGTGTTGCGTGATTTCATCAAGCATCATGAGCCGAGTTTGGGAGATGAGGTTTTCGAGCTGAATTCTGCAGGCGAGGCATGGGTGGAACTCCGTAGTCTCTTGGAGGAGAGCGAGTTTAAGGGCAAGCAGCAGGTGCTGGATATTATCGACAACACCTCAGACCTCAGTCTGCGTGAAAAGCGCATTAGGGCGTTGAATGGTGGCAGTGTATATCAGTATCTGAAGCAGAACATGTTTTTGGATCAGCGTAATGCGGGCTACATGCGAATCTATTATGAACAGATTCCACAGCCAGAACCAGAACCGGAACCAGAACCCGAACCCGAGCCGGAGCCTGAACCCGAGCCCGAGCCAGAACCAATCATCATCGAGCCTGTGGTTGAGGTGCGCCGTCCGTGGATTGCCGTCAAGACCAACTTGCTGTTGGATGCAGCCTTGGGTCCCAATGTGGAGGTGGAGCGTTGGTTTGGCAAGAACGACCGCTTCAGCGTGATGGCCGAAGTGTGGTTCCCTTGGTATGTGTGGCGTCACAACAGCAGAGCCTACGAGGTGCTTAACATCGGGCTGGAAGGCCGTTATTGGTTCACCCACAGCAAGAAACATCCTGAGCGTCCCATCACGGGATTCTTCGCGGGTGTGTATGCTGCAGGTGGCAAGTACGACTTGGAGTGGAAGAGCAAGGGCAACCAAGGTGAATACACCTCTTTGGGTTTGACCGTTGGCTACACCTGGCGCATTGGCAAGTGGCTCAACATGGAGGCAAGTGCATCCGGTGGTTGGATTTCAGGACCTTATCGCCATTATGTAGGTCGTTTCCACGACACCCACTTGATTTGGCAACGTAACGAGCATTTCAGCTATGTGGGTCCCACCAAGTTGAAACTCAGTTTAGTATGGCTGTGGCCAGAAAGGAGGCAACGATGAAGACTTGCAACCCAAATAAGAACTGGTCGAGTTTACTCTCCTCCTTAAAAAGGGGGAGTACCCCGAAGGGGGGAGGGAGTATGGCAAGCTGTTTGGTCTTGCTGACGCTGATGCTGGTGATTGTCAGTTGTTACCGCCGCCCATTAGAGGTGATGGAGCCAACCAAGACCCAGCTGAAGCTGATTGTGGATTGGGAGACGCATTTTGGCCAGAAGCCCAACGGCATGACGGTGATGATTTGGGGCGATGGATGGACAAAGCCATACGTAAACTCTACCAACAATGTCGAGTCGATGCATCTGGAGCTTGATCCTGGTCACTATCGAGTGATTGTGATGAACAAGAGTTTCAGTGAATATGGAACCATGCGCTTTTTCGATACCAACGACTTTGACAACATCGTGGCTCGTGGCACCGACATCACGCAATACACGAATGGCCCATGGGATGAAGGTATTACCTATATGCCAGACCCTGAGATGATTGGCTGTGCAGTAGATGAGTTCGATGTGACGGAGGATATGTTGCTGGAGCAGGTGACCTTCTATCCTTACAAGGAATGGATCAATGCCCACCGTTATGCCAACACCCGTTGGATGCAGGAGCCTGACGGCACTTACTCTACAACGGTGTTGGTACATAAGGAGGTGACGAAACTTAACGTTTGGGTTCGCATCAAGGGTATTGAATACTTGCGTTCTATGATAGGCAACATCAATGCTATGGCCGATGGTTTCCAGCTGTCGCAGTATTGGCGCACCACCGATGAGCGTTACATGCTCTTCGAACGTGAAAAGTGGGCCCTGACTTATGACACAGATACCGTAGGAGTTAGGAGGATGTATTACGCGCTGCCTGTATTTGGCTTGCCGCATGGCAAGGAGTATGTTGCCCAGCGTACGGAAGATAACAATGTGCTCACGCTCTATGTCACTTTGGTGGATGGTTCTACCCGCACATTTACATTCAATGTGGGTAAGGAGATTAAATACCGAGGATTAGAGGAGAACATTGATAAAAGCCTTGACCCTGAGCTATTGATTGACTTGCTGATGGATTTGGAGTTAGAGCTGGAGATTGAGATAGAACTTCCACCTGTGAAGCCCCAAAGCGAAAGCAGCAGCGGTTTCGATGCAGAGGTGGATCCTTGGGAAGATGGTGGAACCATCGACATCGGCCTGTAAATAAATGAAAAATTGAATATTAACTGGATTATTAACACTTTAAAGATTATAAATATGAAAAGGAAGATTTTATTGTTTGCTGCAGTAGCCACAATACTGGCAGCATGTACGAAGGATGATGGAAGTTCTGTCCTCACTTATGATGAGGTGAAGTCGTGGGAACCTGTCCAGATCTCTTTCGACTCTTTTATGGGTGAAAGAGCTGTAACCCGTGGCGGTTATGAGGGTGAAATGACAACAACAACGTTGCAAGCTGCAACCAATGAAACAAATAATGGTGGTGGTTTTGGTGTGTTTGCTTATTATACTAATGGTAATGGAACTACTGATGGGTTTTATGTTCCAACAACCTCAACACCAAATTTCATGTGGAATCAGTTGGTTTCATATAGTGGAGGAGCTTGGTCTTACTCTCCAATAAAATATTGGCCAAATGAAACCAAGTCTGACGGTGATAACGGTGCAATAAGTGATCATGCAGATAAGCTGTCTTTCTTTGCTTACGCTCCTTATGTTGTTCCTGCTGGTACTTCAGATAATAATCACATGAAACCTTTTGCAACTCCTCATACTACTGGCATTATTTCTATTTCGGATAACGAAAAGGCAGGTGATCCAAAGGTTGAATATGCTCCAGATTTCACTGGTCTGCATAGTGTTGATTTGCTTTGGGGAGTCTCTAATGGTGGTACGGGATCTACAGTTAACGGAACGTTTACAAATGTAATAACTTCTGGTAACCCTTTTATAGATTTGGTTAAGCAACAAACTGATGGTAAGATAGGTTTCAATTTTAAGCACGCTTTGTCTCGCCTGGCACTTACAGTTCAGGCGGCTAACAATCAAGAAGCAGCTGGAGGTAATCCATTGTATGATAATACAACAGCAGCTAACAAGACAAAAATTGTTATTGAATCAGTATCTTTGAGTGCTAATTTCCCAACTAATGGTATTTTAAATTTGAACAATACTACAACTGGTGTTGGTGTGCCTTATTGGGAGACTATAACCGAAGGTGCTGCTCAAAATATAACCATCAGTGCTGCGGCTGGTAATTTAAGAAAGGACCTTATTTATGATGGTACTAAAAATGCTCAAGATAATCCTGAAGGTGTGATAACTGGTGATGAAAAGCATTTGATGGCACCTTCAGCTGATGATTTTGGTACTAATGCTAAGTACTTTATGTTCATTCCATCAAGTAATCTTAACGAAATTACAGTCAATATTGTGTATCATGTGATAACAGATGATGAAAATCTGGTATCTGGCAAGATTGATGTTACCAATAATATAACTAAAGTTATAAGTGTAGATTCAGGAGGATTGTTTGTTGCCGGCAAAGCTTATACCTTTAAATTGGTGTTGGGCGTAACAAGTGTAGTTTTTGAAGCAGTAGTAGAAAATTGGAATGCTACAGGCAATGATACTACAGTTAACTTGCCAATCAACGTGGAATAATCCTGTAAAAGCAGAAAAAGTTTTTTGCAATTCTCTTACGAACTTACGAAAGATGGAGATAGTGGTTGAAATATAGCCACTATCTCATCGTAAGTTTAGATGTAGGTTCGTTATATAAATGGCGTAAAACGCCAAATAAGGTTATTAAAGGCGTTCTTTGAGCGATAGATTTATGCTTTGCCCCTATCGCATACCTAAATGGCATGCTTTTGATTGGTTGTTCTTGTCAACCAGCCAATCAATAGGCTGGCTACCCCTATCAAGCCCCTAAAGGGGCATTACTACTCAACTTGTTAACCTACTTGCGATTTCGCATTTTGTAGGATATTTGATGTGATCAGAGAGAAACTTAAATGTAGAGATGAAGATGAAAAGATTGAATATATATGCCGCCATTATGGCAACTATGAGCATCATGGCTACCAGTTGCTCAAATGACGACGCCCTTGTGGTGAAGTCAATCGACGAATTTGTGGCACAGAAGCAAGTGCCCGTTACTTTCGGCACCTATAAAGGAGGTGCTGCTACTACCCGAGCAGGATTGCCGGGAGCTATCAATACCACAGCACAGCTGAGGACGAAGGGTTTTGGTGTGTTTGCCTTCAATACAGAAGAAACAACTTTTGATAATGTGAATGTAACAACACGAAGTCTGATACCTGACTTCATGTATAATGAATATATCGTTTGGCATGATGATACGGTCGATCCCACCAAGTCGGCTTGGGAGTATTACGACCCCAACAATACCAAATATTGGCCAAACGACTTTAATAACGGAGCTGTAGATAATCGAGGCGCCAATGCGGCAACAGGTTCGAAGAAATACTATATCAGTTTCTTCGCCTATGCTCCATACGCAGGCACCTTGACCCAGAATACTCCCACCTCTCACAATGGTGCTACCTCTTCAGCCAACGAGGGTACCAATAGCGGCATCATCGCTGTGAGTGGTAACAATCATAATGGTGACCCAATCATCACCTACAAGTTGGCTGATGATACACAGAAAGTGGTTGATTTGCTGTGGGGTACCGCAGGTGGCGCTCAGAATGGTGATGATGTAACGGGTAATCCTCAGCCTGGTGGCCCTGTTTCCCGTTCTTTAGTGGATGGCGTGGCTACATCGCCAATCACTCCAGAAGGAGATACCAATATTGATATGACTAAGCAGAAAACTGGCGGTAAGATTATGTTCAACTTCAAGCATGCTTTGTCGAAGATGGGTGGCTCAACAGTGGGTGCTGCTGATCCTACCTACCCAAAGTCGGGCTTGACAGTTGACCTGATTATAGACGATGTAACAGGTCCTACCAATGTGAAGGCCAATACAACCATCGTGACGGTAAAGAGCATCTCCATCAAGAATTATACTGTCAATGCTACTTCTGGAGCTAAGACGATGGAAACTCCATTGATGTCTAACCAGGGTGAGTTCAACCTCGCTACCGGCATTTGGAATCTGTTTCCTGCCAGCGCATCGGATGCTACTTCATACGTCACCATCGACCATCAGATTGACCAGACTGGCACTCAGGGCAATACCTTGAATCCTGCCATCATGGAGCCAACATCTGCGGTATCTGCCTGGACAGACCTGACGATGGCTGGTGTGGAAGAGACTCCGAAGAATGTGTATAAAGATGAGGCATCTCCTTTGCTGTTCCTGCCTGGCACCACTCCAAAGTTCAATGTCACAGTGGAATATGTGGTGCGCACCCAGGACACCAAGTTGGCTAAGGGCTTTACCGAGGTGACTCAGAAAATCACCAAGAACGTTGCATTTACCACTCCATTGGAGCAGAACAAGCAGTATAACCTGGCGATGCACATAGGTCTCACCACCATCAAGTTTGATGCTACAGTGTGCGATTGGGATACCGAAACCACTTCAAGTGGCAGCGGTTCTGGCTCAGGCAGTGGCAGTGGAACAACTCCAGTGGTTCACCCTGTTGATTTGCCAATCAATGTGAATTGACATTGAATGACTGAAAACACTTGGAGAAGTCGCGGATTTGTCGTATCTTCGCCTTGTAATATGGACAATTAATTTATTTAAAGGTAATGGAAGCAAATGGTTTCGTACTTCCTACTAAGGAAGAAGTGATTATGGTCTTGCGAAAAGCAAGGGAAAGTAAACGTAAATGGCAGGAAGATGTAAACAGGCGCCTGGATGCCAAGGAAGAGGAGATTCGTAAATATAAAGAGTCGCATAATTATATCTACGAAAATATATGATTCCTCTTGATCTACAGAGAATCCAGTTATTTGCGCCTTATCCAGTTATACGTGAAGGTGAAGGTTTGAACCCAGATGTGTTGCTGTATATGTGTGATAATACCAATGACCAGCAAGCAATGAGAAATCGATTGTTCCTCAGGTGGTTCAATACTTATGAAATGAAAAGAAAGTATTTCCTCCTGAATGAGATGATTTTGGATGAGGGCGTTGAGAATTATGTTTCTTGTATTATTTCTCTATCTCATCCCAGATTTGATGAGGTGGTGAACTATTTCAATGAAGTTATCAGTCTCTTCAAGGCTAACAAGCCATAAGTGCTTTCACCAGAAGGAGACAGAGACAAAGCGAGATTAATGAAGACAACGAATAAGACAACGATATGGACTTTGATGCTGATGCTCTTGGCTGCCTGCAGCCAGAGCGAGGTGGTCACGACCTACGAACAGGAGGCCGTGAAGATGCCTCCACCATCAACTTTCAGCGACATCCCCGTTGCCTTCGACGTGAATGATGGCGAGCAAGCACAGACAAGAACGCTGCAGGACAACGTTACTTCTCTCTCTTCTTTGGAAACTACTGGTTTCGGAGTGTTTGCCTACTACACGCATGGCGTTTATCCCACGCCACCTGCCGACAACCGCTATTATCCCAATTTCATGTACAACCAATATGTACATTGGATTTCGTTTGCCACGGCTGAAAACCCCAACCCCGATCCTCCTCGTGGATATTGGAAATACGAACCCTTGAAATACTGGCCTAATGACTATTCAGAAATTAATGGCGGTGCGGTTGACAACCAAGGCGCTACAGGCAGTGGCGTTAAAGACCGCGTGAGTTTCTTTGCCTACGCTCCGTATGTGGAAGTGAACCCTGCCACTGGCTTGCCCACAGACGGCACCAAAACGAAAGGCATCATCGGGTTCAAGGAGAATGACGCTACTGGCGACCCCATGGTGCATTACGTGTTGGGTGGCGAAGACTTGGTTTACGATAATAGAATGGATCAATACAAGGGTCAGGCGGGTGGCCATGAGCAGGCTTTCTCTTTCAAGCATGCACTTTCCGCCATCATTTTCAATGTGGGCGGCTATTTTGACGCCCAAGCCGCTGGACAAATAGATAAAGATACCTACATCACCATTGACGAGGTGAAGATTAAGACCACAGTGGCTTACGACAGCTGGCTGAACCTACGCACTGGAGAATGGACAATTGCGGATGTAGGAACAGGGGAAGTGCATGTGAAGAATGAAGGGATCAACGAGCGGATCAGATACAAGAAAGACGCTTCGGAAAGATATACAGATGGCACTGATGACGACGAGGTGAACCCCGGTGTGGGTCGAAATGCAAATGGCACGATAGCTGCGGCCAGTTCTGTCATAACCCCGCTGATGCAGCCTGTGGATGGGGTTGACCAGTATGCCATGATTGTTCCTGTTGAGGCCACGGATCCTGAGAATATGAGAACATTCGAGGTGACCTGCTCTTACTGGGTATGGACGTTCGACCCCCGCAACGCAGTTGGCATCACAAAGGTGAAGAACACCATAACCAACTCGGTGACTTTGTCTTTCAAAGAGAATGGAATTGAGAAGGGAATTGAGAAGGGAAAGGTTTATGCCATCACCATGTGGCTTGGTATGACATCAGTAAAGTTAGAGGCGAAACAAGATACATCCAGTAATTGGCCCAACAATCCAGAGATGTGGCCTAGCTTCCCTTCTTCTGGTGGTAATGTTATAACTTTCAATACGCCTAATTGATTATTAATGAGACAAGCAATGAGAGAGAGATTCATGATATGGGTTATGGCGTTTCTGTGTGTCTTTTATGGATGCTCGGAATCGGAAGTCGTGACCACTTACGAAGAGGTTAAGGAAACTGTAGAAGGACCAACGCCTGTAATTTTCTCACCTTACGTGGGATCATCAATTGAAGCTGAAGCTACCACCAGAGCGGATCTTAACTATCTTGTTTACTATTTAGGATTGCCTACCAAAGGAAGATATAATAACATACCTTTTGAGGGACAGCAGGCTAATGATAGTAGAAGGTTAGGCCATCTCGCCTATAATAATTATATAGTGGGTGTATATGGTTTCTTGCACCAGGGAAGCGATTGGGAGCATTCGAAAGCAACAGCAAAAGCGGATTTTATGACTAACCAGCCTTTGTTACATTTATACGACAAAACTAATAAAAAACTTATCTATGAATACAGTCCGCTAAAGTATTGGCCGAATAATAAAACACAATCAGATTGGGGAGAATATACAAATCAAGGCTATTCTACCCAAACAGATAAAATCACTTTTATCAGTTACTATCCTTATCAAGGTTATGAGGATGATGTTTTGTATTATCGTGATGATAGTGGTGATAATATAGAAACCGAAGCGAGGTTAGGAACAAACAATAGTAGTGTTTCTATTGACAAAATTACATATTATGGTTTTGTAACTTCAGACGACAAGACCAAGAAAGAAAAGGATCTTACGTGTATTGAACCTCCCAAATCACGAGATGATGAAAACAACCTTTTATCGGGTCCTGATGCCTATACTTTTGGTTTCCAGCAGAAAGAGAAGCCAAAAGACCATATAGACTTCATGCTGGGCATCAACAAGGATATGACAAAACAGAGTGTAAGTGATAAGGTGGTGTTAAATCTTAGACATGCTCTTTGCTGTGTAATTTTTGGTACAGAGTTTTACCCAACCAGATCAACCTCTTCAACCTATTTGGAAGAGGTGCCTTACGAAGTGGTGTGGGAAATCAAATCTATCTCTTTATGTGGGGTGTATGATAAGGGCACTGTAACACCTGATTGGGATGACGAGCATGATTCAGAGAAGTTGACGTGGGTGATGGATGAGACACGTGAGAAGGTGAATTACACGGTGTTCGAGCATGGAGAAGGAACTGATTACCCTGCTGGGGGAGTTTACGATAGAAACGGCAATTTTTATAGATGTTATCCGTATTATAATGCCCAGTTTGGTGATAGAGAAGGGTATGATCCGTCTAAACCAGTGAGTGGCAATAACAAGAAATATGAAATAATAGGTCCCAAAAATGCTAAGGAAGATGCTACGCGAGCGCCATCGTTATATAGAGATTATGATAACGATGGTTCAAATCTAAAGGGTGAATACCTAAAATGGTTGATATTAGCCTTACCACAAAAAGCCAACGATGACACTTACATAGATGTGGTGTATGACTTGAAATACACCTACAAAAAAGACATAAATGGAAATGTGTTGGATCCTCCTCAAACTTATATCTATAAGAACTGCCATGAGCATCTTAAGGTAGATAACAACTTTGAATTTAAAGCAGGAACAGTAGTGAGATTCAACCTCAATTTCTTTCTCAAATCGGTTACTATGTCTGCAGAAATGTTGGATTGGGACTACGACGATGCCACCGATCCTGACATCTATGACAACCAGAATTATACGCCTGATGCGCCGCATGAATACGACGATTACGAGAAAGATTATCCCGTAAAGGTAACTGACATTAACTTCAACTCCAGTACATTGCATTTGGCTGAGGGTACAACTGGTTTCTTGCCTGCTTTTGTGGTTCCATCAAATGCTACGGACAAGAGCGTAACTTGGTCGAGCGATGAGGAATCGGTGGCTACCGTAGATGAAACAGGAATCGTTACCGCTGTGGCTGAAGGAACAGCTCATATAACAGCCACTGCCAATGACCATAGCAATGGCACTATAGCGAAATCATATACGGTGGTAGTAACGCCAGCTGTAACTGGCATTTCGTTACTCGAAACCTTAGATTTGGACGTTGGCAGTACCCATACCTTGACTCCAACGATTACAGCAGATGCTGATGCATATACGACTGTTATATGGGAAAGTAGCGATGAATCGGTGGCAACCGTAGATGGAACAGGAATTGTTACTGCTGTGGCTAAAGGAACAGCAATCATTACTGCAAAGACTGCCGATGGCACAAATCTGTCGGCTACTTGTACAGTAACGACTCACCCCGTGACGGCAACAGATATTTCATTAGAGAACCCAAACAACGTGAATTTGAGTGATTTGCATGTTGGCGATGAATTCACATTGGAAGCTACCGTTACTCCTCCCAATGCAACAAACAAGAGTGTTAACTGGTCATCCAGCGATTGGTCGGTGGCATATGTTGATGGCTTAGGAAATGTTACTGCTGTTGGAGTTGGCTCAGCAACCATCACTGCAACAACGGATGATGGGTCAAATCGATCGGCTTTTTGCACGATAACAGTTGATCCTGTATTGGCAGATGGCGTTACATTGAACGAATCATCTTTGGAATTGTTTGTTGGAGAAGATTGTACTTTGGTGGCAACCGTTATTCCAGACAATGCAACAAACAAGAACGTTAGTTGGTCATCCGATAATAGTTCAGTGGCTTACGTTGATGGTGATGGTTATGTTTATGCTGCTGGTGTTGGTAATGCCACCATCACTGCAACAACGGATGATGGTTCAAATCGATCGGCTTCTTGTACGGTAAAAGTTGATCCTGTGCCAGCAGAGAGGGTTACATTGAACGAATCATCTTTGAATTTGTTTGTTGGAGGAGATTTTACGTTGGTGGCTACCGTTTCTCCAGACAATACAACAAACAAGAACGTTAGTTGGTTATCCAGTAATAGTTCGGTGGCTTCCGTTGATATTGACGGAAATGTTTATGCTGCTGGTGTTGGTAATGCCACCATTACTGCAACAACGAATGATGGGTCAAATATATCGGCTTCTTGTACGGTAACAGTTGATCCTGTGGCAGCACAGAGTGTTTCATTAGACGAAGCATCTTTGGGACTGACTGTTGGCGGTGATCATACTTTGGTGGCTACCGTTTATCCACTCAATGCAACAAACAAGAAAGTTAGTTGGTCATCCAGTGAGAGTTCAGTGGCTACCGTTGATGCTAACGGAAAAGTTTATGCTGTTGGTGTTGGTAATGCCACCATTACCGTTACTGTAGATGGCACTCAAATTACAGCTACTTGCGAGGTAACAGTTACTGCCCCCTAAAAATAAATGAAACGAGATGAAACAGGTTAAATTCTATATGTTGACAATGGTATCGCTGCTTGCTGTGGCTTGCAGTGACGGCAAAGACGAGCCTGCCGCAATTCAGCAGCCAGGCAAGGCTGATGTGACAGATTCTCCAGGAGTGCAGACCGATGGAGAGCCCATCGGGTTTTCAGCTGAGCTGGAAGAACAGGCTGACACACGCGCTAATTTGGGCAATACGATTGTCTATGGCTTGTCAACCCCTTTCCATGATGGCATTGAAAGCCAGAGCCAGCTGCAGGATTTAGGTTTCGGTGTGTATGGATTCTATACAGGTCAGTGGCCCATGTCTTCTGCTACCAACATAGAAGACAAGGAGATTGTGATGCTGAACCAGAAGGTAACCTGTTCTGACAAGACAAACAACAAATGGACCTACAGTCCCCTGCGCTTCTGGCCAGGCAGCATGAACTATATGTCGTTCTTCGCTTATGCTCCATACGGTGACTTTACGCCTACCATTGGCGATGGCGATGGGGCAACCTATGCGAAACAAACTGAGGGCACGATGGCCAATACCTACACTTTCCTTGCCGACAACCCCGTTACAGCTCCTACATACGATTGGGATATTGACGATCAGGTAGATGTGCTATGGGGCATGAATAGTAATACGGGATTTCCCTTTAAGGACATCCATCGCTCTGGCTCTAACAACGGCACATTGAACTGGAAATTCAAACATGCCTTGGCTCGCGTTAGGTTCAGCATTTACAACTACATGAATATATTCGGTGCATACGACAATGTGGCTACAGGCATCAAAGGCGATGAAAACGGTTACGTTTATCCAAAGATAAATGGAGTTTCAGGTGAGGCAAACAAGAAGAAGATTTACGATCCTGTGGCAACCCAATATGTGGGTACGGGAACCGATGACGAATTGTCTGGCTGGTATGCTTTCCTGCACGAAGAGAGAACAGATGGTTTGCGAGAAACAAACTTTTGCCATAAGTTTGAATTCTTGGGAGAGGGAAGTCGACGTTTGGTTGTCACGGAAGTGTCGCTGAAGAACATGGTAACCAATGCAACCTTGACTTTTGACAATAGCGACGGGGAGGCTTGGATTCCTTTATGGCAGGTTAATAATAATAAAACTACATTTGTTTTTCCTGGAACGCTGTTGAATAGTAAATTCTTTTCAAACAACATTGGCTCAGTTACATCAGAAAACTGGGATTCACAACCAGAACTTAACCTTAAAGAGGAGCCTTTGGTGGATTTAGATAACCTTGGCAAAGTACATTACCTGTTGATGGTTCCCACTACAAATTTGTATGACAATGACAATATTGTGGTGAGCGTGAAATACAAAGTGATAAGTAAATTTAAACTAGTGGGAAATTACACTTGGGATTCTTCTTCCAATTATCCACCGAGAGAAGCTAGAGGTTTAGGAACCTATGAGCTGACAGGTGTGTCTGTGCCTGATGGCGATGCTTATGAAGTTAACGCTCCTTTGAACATCGAATTCAAGGCTAATCACTCTTATCATGTCAAGTTACGCATGGGTGATATGCTGCAGATTCTGTTTGAGGTAACCGATTGGGATGAAATACATGATGTTTATGTTCCTTCGTTTGAATAATAAAAAAATGCTATGAAAAGTAAAGTGATAAGACATACTGTTATGACGTTGCTCGTGCTGTTTGTGATGACGAGCCTGTCGTGCGAGCGCGACCAGTTCATTGTTCCAGAATCAGAAGGGGGTGAACCGGTTGAGATTATACTTGGTTTCGAACTACCTCAGCAAGAAGAGAATGCTGTTACCCGTACTTTGACAGCCAAGGACGAACATCATATCAAGGATTTCTACCTCTTGATATTCAATGAAACGGGTGAACGCGTGTTTGGCAAATACTATTCCAGTGACGAAATGAACAAGAGCGACTTTTCGGGTAACGAAGATAGATGGGCTTCGGTGGTTTATTATGATGAAGAAGAGAATAAATATAAGGAAAGAGCTAGTGAGCAAGTGGATTCCACCCATGGCTTTGTGATTGCTACTGGTGTAACGGGAATCTGCTACATTTTTGGCTTTGCTAACATAGGTGATTATACTTACGAAACGGTTGACGTTGATTCAGAAAAATTTAAGGAAATGGCAAAGACACTGGAATCGACCGCTGTTGATAAACCTTTGCAGAAAGGATTGACATCTACGCGCCATAAGCTGGATAGAATCACCACACTCTCCGACCTGTATAAGGTGAAGATGGATGCCATGGCCAGTGGAAAGTCGAACATCCTGGACCGTGAAGAAGGTAACCTGACGTACAGTGGGGCTTGGCATGTTTTTGCAAATCAGACGACCCATGTAAGGTCACAGGCTGAGCAAGGGAAGGTGACAATTAGTAAAAACGATGCGGTGAACGGTGTTGTCGACTTGCGCGGCAAAGGCATGATTTACTTGCGAACGCTGACGGCACATATCAACTTCTATGTAAAAGTCAATGACGATGTGTTTAGCGATTTCAAGCCGGAGTACTGGCAAGTGGTGAACCTGCCCCGTCGTGCTTATTTGATGGATGAAACAGGTCATGAACCTTTGAAGGCGGAAATAGAGTTTGGAGAAAGTGTCAAGATGAATCATATGTTGCACGATGACGGAAAGTACACTTTCGACTTTTGGATGTTTGAGAATCACAAGGAAGCCAGGAAGGCAGTTGATGGAGGCGACCTCAGGCATAGCTTGGACTATGCTGTGGTTGGGTCTCGTTACTTGAGCCATAATGGGCAAGGCGATCCAAATTACCCTGATAATTATATTTATGAAACTCTTCCTAATGGTGGAACGCCCGACCGGATCTATATCTCTGGAGATGAGGTGGGGAAAGAAGATAAAGGCATCATTAATTATTATAATCATTACTTTGGTGAAGAATTGACTTCTCTTTTTGATCGCAATGGCAAAGTCCTGTCAAAACTGAAGACGGTTTATGGATATGGTCAAAGTGCTGCTAAACAAAAGAAAGATTACAACCTACCAAGTGAAACAGATGAAGGTGTAAATAATCAAAAAGCAGCAGATCTGTTTCAATACGACAAACGTGAGTATCAGGTGAAGCGTAGAGGAGAAGCATACAGATTGGCTGTGTGGAACAGAACAGGAGACCTTTACCCTAACAGCCAGTATGAACGACCCGAGTTCAAGGATCTTGCGCCCGAGGAAAAGAATGATTTGCAAACAATTAAATACGATTCCAAGAAGTTTGTGTATGCCGATGACAAGGCAACATACGTGGTGATCAGGGGAAGACTGAAGTTTGCGAATACCGAGAAAGACGGAAAAACGGCTAAATCGGTAACGATGATAAACTATGCTTCTGCAATGGATGACGACGGTTACCTGACTCAGGGGAAACCTGAAAAATTTGTGGATGGTTATGCAGATGTGACTATAACCATTCATTTGGGAAATTTTGGGCCTGGCAAATGGGACAATTTCGATATCTTGCGAAACAATGAATATAACTATTTCGTGGAAATCAACGGATTGAACAGTGTCTATACCAGAGTGGAATCAACGGTTAATGATCTTGGGTATTACATGAAGAAACAGCCGGGTATCGATGGTTCCCTAGACCTGACGAAGAACAATCTCTATTATACTGATGCTCATTTCTGTCAGTTCAACATGATGCTCACCAAGTCGAGCTTGCAGAACTTCTATTTTGTCATGAATACCCCATTCTGCAGCAAGTCATACACATCTGTTGACATTAATGCTGCTATTGATAAGTTAGAGTCGATACCTGGGGTGGATTTGAATAGACCGGAAACATATAAGAGCTTGAGTATATATACAGAATATGCGAATAATCCCGATTTTACTTGGTTCAAATTCCGCCCTTGCTACGACCAGTCGGGCATGACACTTGTTGATGAAGGTACTACTGAAGATGAAAATAAAGTATTCAATGCTGCGAAAGAGAAATTGCTTGTCAAGAATAGAAAGACTTTGAAATGGAATTATGGTACAGACCCGGAAGGGATGGAGACCAAATGTCCTAAATGGAATCTGTTCGACTTCATGATTGAGATGAGGAAGTTGAATAATGTGACAATTAACATTCTGATCTATTTGGCTGGATATGGGAATGAAGAAAGACAAACTGCACTTAGAGGGCGTACGGATGCTGCATCAGTGGGTGCGTTTTTGGCAGATAATCCAACTTATTTGATAGAGGAACCTTTTACAGTGGCAGAAATGGATGCTTATTTCGAGTCCGCTGGAATCGACTCAAAAAAGTATAAGTTCACCCATAAGTCGCCATATACGTTTAATAAGGTAAATGGTGAATGGAAAATTACAGAAAATTCAGCACCGGAGGAGGAGTACTGGTATTACTTGGACAGTCGTATCCATCGTATGTTCTATACTGTCTATTTGGATGAGTATTATTATTATGAAGCTCCCAATGGACTGAATTGGGATCATCCTTATTGGAAATACTTCGCAAACCAACCAGATAGGTATGTTAACTTCGGCTATTTCGATGAAAGAAGAAATCAAGGCTATATCCAAGCTCCCGACATGCAGAGTGAAGCCATGATTTCGCTGGTTTCCGTTATTCAGCCCAGTATCCAGACTTTCTATTCCACTGAACGTTTCACGGCAGATGGTTTGCATGAGGATGATGCCGGACACAAGGCCATTGGTTTGGAACATTACAATGAAACCCATAATCCGAGATGGATTGATACCTTCAATGGTTATGCCAATGAAATTTATACTGATGGTATGGGTGATGTAAGTGAATGGTATGCTGATTGGAACCATTTGACAGGTGATAATGGTAATTATGAAACGTACGACACCTATAATGGCTGGAAGGCTGCTTGGCGATACATCACTCATGAGGGGGTGAAATGGAGCGACTATGTGAGCGATAGAGTGTTCGATTCCGATGATGAATATTTGAATGGCATACAGAACAATGTGGCGATGAAGCTGAATCCTAATCGTAATACACAAGGTCATAAATTTTATATAATGGGGCAAGGTAAGGAAACTTCTGCTAGTAATGACAATCAGTATCTGGCTGGTGCTATCCGCATGTGTATGAACCGTAATCGTGATGTGAATGGCAATGACATGATTGACGCAGATGAGTTGAAATGGTTCTTGCCGAGTTCACGACAGCTTGAGTTGGCTGGCATTGGTCACTATTCGCTTGAAACTCCTTTGCTTGATTACAACAAGATGATAGAAGGTGATGGCTCATATCGATTCCCTAATCCCCCAATTGAAAATTATGATGCCTCTTACTTGAATGACTATCACTTTGTGTCGAGCGATTATCATATTTTGCTTTCGGAAGAGATGGCAAACTCTCCTAACTATGATCAAGGAGGTTATGTGAGACGACCTTATGAAATGAGGTGCATGAGGAATTTGGGTGGCGAGTTCGATGCTAATGGCAATTTGCAAGGAACTGTGGACCGCAATATTTCCTGGAGACCACAGACATTGTTATATACTTTTGATTACAATAATAGGAGATTCGACATGCTGTATTTTGATAACCGAACCATTAGGGGACTCTATTATGACGGATTGGAGCTGAAGGAGCATTTTATGTTCTCAACTACCAATTTACCTTATAAGAGTTTCAAAGTGGCACAGAAGGTCTTCACTTATTATAGTAGTAAAACAAAAATCATACAAGAAATATTGAAGGAGGATCCATGTAAGGAATATTCTGATGATGATGAAGGAGATGCCGGCAAGAATTCATGGCGTACTCCCAATCATGCCGAATATGCTTTGATGGTGTTGCAGCTGCGACAATATAATTGGTTGAAAGACCCACCTTCTACTTATGTTGAAGAGGTGCCAGAAACAGACCCTAACCCTGGTCCGTGGTTCTTCGACCTTTCCGCCAAAAATTTCTATACGTGTACTTCCTGGAATTTTACAGGCTATGGGGCGCGTTATCATCTCGTCAATAAAAAGGGTAATGATGGATGGGGTATCCATACAACGAACATTGATGACAGAGTTAATCATCCAGGTGATTATGAGAAATCGGTTGTTGAAGATGGCTCAACAATCTATATCCGTTGCGTGAAGGATATTAGGTAATATTTCTGATACCTGTATAATATAACAACAGCAGCTATATGCTTCACTTGAAGATATAGCTGCTGTTATTGTTATTCCTTTATATACCTACCTGGGTGCAGGAGCTACAATGCCTCAACCTGCTCTTTAGACAGGCCTGTGGCTGCAATGATGGTATCCATCGGAACCCCCATTTTCTTCAGGTTGGCAGCTGTTTCCAGCTTGGCTTGCTGCATACCTTGCTGCATACGTTCATCTTCGCAATCACGTAACAGGAATGCGGGCGTTATGGTCGTATTAACTAAAACACTGCTGCACAAGATTTCCTGATTTGATTCAGCTTCTCCAATAGAGATGGTTTCTGCCTTGCAATGACCATATTGAAGCGATTCTGCATGTTTATCAATAGCTCAGGGTTAATTCCTAATGCTGCCTCTATCATCAATGCAAAGTCTGTTGATACAGGTCGTTTCGCATTCAATATTTCATTCAGCTGGGTGTATGGCATATTAAGCAACTGTGCAAATTGCTTTTGAGAGATACCCCTGCTTTCAAGCTCTTCTTTCAATATCTCGCCAGGATGTGTTGGCTTTCGTTCTTCCATAAATTGTCTCCTATGCATAATGGTTGGTAATGTCTGTAATAGTACAAATTGTTAACACTTTATCCACGCTATGTATGTGTCGATAGGAAATAGGGATGATTATTTCTCTTCAGTCTGTTCCGGCTTCTTTAATTCGTGCCTTACCTATATTATGCCAACTATTGACACAACTATTAAAAAACCATATGTATACATCAGTGCCATAACTATTCTTTTTTACTTAATTTCATAGCTCTCATTGTTACAATTTCTTTGCAAAGATAAGGTTAAAACTATAAACCCACAAATTATTCTCTACATTTCTGAGTTTTATATGTTCTTTCTGCTTGTGCAATCATAGTTTTTGGAACTGAATGTGTGAAAGTGCGAATATTTTTGTACATTTGCGATGAAAAATGAATGGATATGGCTATGAAGATGAAATATGGATTGGTAGGATTAGGCATGTTGGCACAGGTGGGATGTGCCTCAGCCAATCGGCATTTCCTGACGGATGCGGATTACAGACAGCAGGTGGAACGGGACTTTGAAAATAAGCTGGAGTTAGTGGGAACGGAGTTCTATACCCCAGCTGATGAATTGACTTTGGAAGAACAGGAGGCGTTGCGGTTTCTGTATGCCTATATGCCCATTGGCGACATGACGGACTATCCCACAGACTATTACCTCGAACAAGTGAGGATGTCGTTCCAAGCCCGCGAAGAGATGGCTTGGGGCAAGGAGGTGCCTGAGTTGCTGTTCAGGCATTTCGTGTTGCCCGTGAGGGTGAACAATGAGAACCTCGACGGCTTTCGCCATGCTTGCTACGACGAGCTGAAGGAACGGGTGGATGGCCTGTCGATGAAGGAAGCCATCTTAGAGGTGAACCATTGGTGTCACGAACGGGTGACCTATCGTCCATCGGATGCCAGAACCACCTCACCCTTAGCCACGATCAGTGCGGCATATGGCCGATGTGGCGAGGAATCCACCTTTACCGTCTCGGCCTTGAGAGCTATTGGCATCCCTGCCCGCCAGGTCTATACGCCCCGTTGGGCTCATACCGATGATAACCACGCCTGGGTGGAGGCTTGGGCCGATGGCCAGTGGTGGTTCATGGGGGCTTGCGAGCCTGAGGCGGTGCTGAACTTAGGCTGGTTCAACAGTGCGGCAAGTAGGGCGATGCTGATGCATACCCGCGTGTTTGGCAAATACGACGGCCCGGAGGAGAAGATGCTGGTGACAGATACTTTCACGGAAATCAATCTGATTGACAATTACGGCTCTACGGCTCGCATCGACTTCAATATAGTGGATGCGCAGGGCAAGGCGGTGGCTGATGCTCGTGTGGATTTCATGATTTACAACTACGCTGAGTTCTGTCCTGTGGTGACGAAATATGCTGATGCTGATGGCCATACATTCCTTACAGCTGGCAAGGGCGACATGCTGGTGTGGGCATCGACCGGTGGACGATATGGCTATGCCAAAGCATCGTTTGGCATCGACAATGTGGTGGATATCGTGATGGATAAATCCAACCCTGCAGGAGTGACTGCCATCGAGGAGATGGATGTGGTGCCACCTGTGGAGCATTATACGCTACCTGAGGTGAGTGAAGAACTGCGGGCTGAGAATGAGGATCGTAAGGCGATAGAGGATGACATGCGACTGGCCTATATGAACACGTTCATGGATGAGGCTTCTGCTCAACAATTTGTCAGGGAGCATGGCTTGCCCGTGGAGGCTGCAGCGTATTTGGTGAAGTCGAGCGGCAACCATGAAACCATCCAGCAGTTCTTGGTGAAATATAACAATTGGGTGATGCCGATGCCTAAGCTGCCTAACGCTAAGCCCGTGGTGCTGAACCCTGTGGGCATTTTGATGATGCTGAGCGACAAAGACTTGCGGGATGTGAGCATGGAGGTGCTGGAGGATCAGGTGACAGATGGTACCATCTTGAAGGCAAGGGTGGAAGATGAGATGCTGGTGCCTTACAAGCGTTTCTTCCAGGAGCAGATTCCAGAAACCGACCAGAACCGATTCCGCAAAGACCCAGCCGAGTTGGTGAAATGGTGTGACGAACATCTGCGAATTGTAGATGGGCCATACGCAAGACGTATCGCCATGTCATCGCCTGGCGTGTGGAAATCTCGGGTGGCCGACCCTCGTTCCAGGGATATCTTCTTCGTGAATGTGGCTTGGAGCTTGGGCATCGAGGCCCACAAGGATGGGGTGACAGGCAAGGTGCAGTATCGAGGCAAGGATGGCAAGTGGACGGACGTGAACTTTGGAGAAGCTGAACAGAAGGCGGCTCCTACGGGCAAG
>CACZRQ010000040.1 GCA_902783615.1 uncultured Bacteroidales bacterium
GAAAATCTGGCAGGGAGGCATTGTGTTTGCCCTGTTCGTAGCCCTGCAGATTCTCTCTAACCACGTGCAGATGAGCTACTACTTCCTGTTCGTGATGCTCTTCATGATCATTGCCTATGGCGTGGAAGCCTATCGCAAGCAAAAGATGCCCCAGTTCCTGAAAGCCTCAGCTGTTTTGGCATTGGGAGGATTGATGGGGGTAGCCATCAACTTCAGCAATCTCTACCATACCTATACCTATAGCCAGGAAACCATGCGTGGCAAGAGCGAGCTGACCCAGCATCCTGGTGCAGGCTCTTCAGCAACGGGTGGGTTGGACAAGGAATACATCACCCAATGGAGCTATGGCGTGGGTGAAACGCTCACTCTCTTGGTGCCCAACTTCAAGGGTGGTGCTACTGAGGCCATCAGCCAAAATAAGACAGCGATGACCAAGGCTAATCCCAAATACAGTAGTCTGTATGGCGCTCTGCCCCAATATTTCGGCGAACAGCCAGGAACGGCAGGTCCTGTGTATGTGGGAGCCTTCGTACTTTTCCTCTTCATTTTGGGCTGTTTTATCGTGAAAGGTCCGATGAAATGGGCACTTTTGGGGGCTACCGTCTTCTCCATCGTACTATCCTGGGGTAAGAACTTCATGCCCGTCACCGACTTCTTCATCGACTTTGTGCCGATGTACAATAAGTTCCGTGCAGTGTCGTCGATTCTCGTCATTGCGGAGTTTAGCATTCCTCTGTTGGCGATGCTGGCACTGAAGAAAATCATAGATAAGCCAACGGAGATGAATTTCAAAACGCCAGCTTTCTGGACGAGTTTGTTGTTGACGGTGGGTCTTAGCCTACTCATCTGGTTCTCACCAGAGACCTTCACAGACTTTATTCCTGCCCAAGAAGCACAAATGTTACAAAATGCTGTTAACCAAGGCGGTATCCCTGCCAACGAATTAGCCGGCATCATGGCCAACTTGAGTGAAATGCGTGCAGCTATGGTTTCTGCCGATGCTCTGCGTTCTCTGATTATCGTGGTCATTGGCATTGCCATTTTGAGAATTTTCATGGCTGGCAAACTTCGTGCGGACCTCACCATTGGAGCCATTGCGGTGCTCTGTCTATTCGATATGTGGCAGATTAACAAGCGCTACCTGTATGACGACCAGTTTGTGGAACCAGATATCCGCACTTCAACGTTTGCCAAGACAGAAGCCGACAAGTACATCTTGGAGGACACCGACCTGGATTATCGTGTGCTAAACTTTGCCGTGAACCCTTTCAACGAGAACACCACTTCCTATTGGCACAAGAATGTGGGAGGTTATCATGCAGCCAAGCTTCGCAGGTATAACGAACTGATAGAGATTAGATTGAAGAACGAGATGCAGGCAGCTTACCAAGAAATCTCCAAGGCAGGTGGTGATATGGAGCAGGTTGATCCCACTAAATTCGGCTCCATCAATATGATGAATGCCCGCTACTTCATCGTGGCTACCAAGGAGGGTGAGGTGCCATTGGAGAATCCATACGCCTTGGGCAATGCTTGGTTTGTGGAGCAAGTGGACTATGTGGCGAATGCCGATGAGGAAATCGACAGGTTGGCTGATATCTATCCTGGCAACACCGCTGTGGTAGATAATCAATTCAAGTCGATGTTGCAGAGCGCCACAGCATTAGATGTGGCTGATGAGGCAACCATTGAGTTGACGGCCTACGAGCCTAACAGTGTAACTTATCAGAGTAACAACCCATCGGATGGAGTGGCTGTCTTCTCTGAAGTGTATTATCCTGATGGCTGGCACGCCACCATTGACGGCGAACCTGTTGAGCTGGCTCGTGCCGACTATGTGCTTCGCTCACTCTACATCCCAGCTGGCTCTCACACCATCCAGATGACGTTCGACCCACAGAGCATCCATGTGACCGAGGCCATTGCCTACACTGCTATGGTATTGTTATTAGTGGGCATCGTAGCCGTTATCGCATTGCAGTACAGAAAGAAACAACCTGAAAAGATATGAAGAAAAGATTTTCCCTGATAATTTGGCTGTGTTGCCTCCCTCTCCTGATGATGGCGGCAAGCCGAACAGCCATCAAGATTGATACCGATGCACTGAGCCTGGTGTTTCAGGTAGGCGATAACGGTAGGCTCTATCAGAGCTATTTGGGTAAACGCCTGCATCCGCAAACCGACCTCGCACAATTGCCCTTGGGTACAGAGGCATACATCACCCATGGCATGGAGGACTACTTTGAGCCAGCTATCCATGTGGTGCACAACGATTTCAACTCATCGTTGCTGTTGAAATACCAAAAGCATGAGACCCAGCAAACAGCTGATGGTGCTACAGAAACCATCGTCACTTTGCAAGATGACAAATATCCTGTGACGGTGAAGCTGCACTATGTGGCATATCCCAAAGAGAACATCATCAAGACATTCTCGGAAATCAGTCACCAGGAGAAGAAGCCCGTGGAACTGCAGAAATATGCCTCGTCGATGCTTCACTTCAACAATGCCCATTACTTCCTAACAGAGTATAGTGGTGACTGGGCAGAAGAGGTGCGCCCCTCTACCCAACCCCTGTATTTCGGCAAAAAGGTGATTGACACCAAATTGGGTAGCCGTGCCGACAT
This sequence comes from uncultured Bacteroidales bacterium, assembly GCA_902783615.1. GTDB lineage: Bacteria > Bacteroidota > Bacteroidia > Bacteroidales > Bacteroidaceae > Bacteroides. The sequence goes on from CACZRQ010000040.1 coordinate 2,628, forward strand.
GTTTGTATCTCCCTTCTTCCAACTGGCTTTCGGACAAGAGGCATCAGAGACTGCTGGCGAGGTATTGTTGGGTACTTTGGGATGGACTGGCAACTTCCAGTTTACTTTTGAGGTGAACCAATTGGGCGGCTTGCGTTTGGTTGCAGGCATCAACCCATACGCTTCGGAATACACCCTGAATCCCAACGAGGTGTTCCGCACTCCCGACTTCTACTTCACCTATAGCTACAATGGCACAGGCGAGGCAAGCAGGAATTTCCACCGCTGGGCAAGGAAGTATCAGGTGAAAGACGGTGATAAGAGTCGCTACACCTTATTAAATAATTGGGAGAACACCAGCTTCAACTTCAACGAAGAGAAATTGGTGAGCCTGATGGGTGAAGCCAAGGATTTCGGACTCGACATCTTCCTGCTCGACGATGGTTGGTTTGGCACCAAATATCCCCGCAACGATGACCATCAAGGCTTAGGAGACTGGACAGAGATTCAGGAGAAATTGCCTCATGGCGTGGGTTACCTTACGGAAGCCGCTAAGAAACAAGGCGTTAAGTTTGGCATCTGGATTGAGCCTGAGATGGTGAACCCCAAGAGCGAACTGTATGAGAAACACCCCGAATGGGTGATTCATCTGCCCAATAGGGATGAGTATTATTTCCGCAACCAGCTGGTACTGGATTTGAGCAACCCTCAGGTGCAGGATTATGTATTTGGCGTAGTGGACAATCTGATGACGAAGTATCCTGAGATTGCCTTCTTCAAATGGGATTGCAACAGTCCAATTACCAATATCTATTCCTACTACCTCAAGGAGAAGCAGACACACCTCTATATCGACTATGTGCGAGGCCTTTACAAGGTGCTGGAGCGAGTGAAAGCCAAATATCCCAACTTACCGATGATGCTCTGCTCGGGTGGTGGAGCTCGCACCGACTACGAAGCGTTGAAGTATTTCACGGAATTTTGGGCAAGTGACAATACCGACCCCATCGAGCGACTCTATATCCAGTGGGGCTACTCGCAGGTGTTCCCCTCGAAGGTTATCTGTGCACATGTGACTTCCTGGAACCGCAACACCAGCATCAAGTTCCGTACTGATGTGGCGATCATGGGAAAGTTGGGGTTCGACATCAACCTCTCAGGCATGAATGCCGATGAGGCAGCTTTCTGCAAACAGGCGATAAAGAATTACAATGCATTGAAACCTGTGATTTTGGATGGCGATATGTATCGACTGGTTTCTCCCTATGAAGGCAACCATACTTCAACGATGTATGTGAGTGAGAACCAAAACAAGGCGGTGGTCTTTGCCTTCGATATCCACCCCCGCTATTCAGAGGCTGTTTGGCCCGTGAAGCTGCAAGGCCTTGATCCACAGAAGCAATATCGTGTGCAGGAAATCAACCGCATGCCAAACGCCAGAGGCGGACAGTATGCTGAAGCCAAGACCTACTCAGGCGAATACCTCATGGAGGTGGGCCTCAACCTCTTCACTGCCTACGGCACCAACAGTCGTGTGATTGAAGTAACTGCAGAATAAATTTGGGATTGTCATCGAATCTCACTATTTTTGTCAAACTTTAAAAGAATTATCATTATGGACAGTACAAGACAGAATAAAATCTCTCGCTTGATACAGAAGGAATTGAGCGACTTGTTTCAGAAACAGACGCAGGGCACACGAGGTGTGCTGGTGTCTGTAAGTAATGTGCGCATCAGTCCTGATCTGAGCGTTGCCAAGGTATATCTCAGCATCTTCCCTTCAGAGAAAGCAGCTGATTTGATGAAGAATATCAACAGCAATATCCGTACCATCCGCTATGACCTTGGCCAGAGGGTGCGTCATCAGTTGCGCATCATTCCTGAGCTGAAGTTCTTTACAGATGACTCGTTGGATTATGCTGAGCATATCGACAACCTGATCAAGGAGGCGAAAGGCGATGGATATAAGTCACCAGAAGGTCCGGAGGAAGATTGAAGATTGACAATTGACGATTGACGATTGACAATTAATCCCATTAATCCCATTAACCCCATTAAACCCCATACCTCTTTGTGAACCTACCGCTCTATATTGCCAAGCGTTACCTCTTCTCGAAGAAGAAACACAACGCCATCAACATCATCTCTGCCATTTCCGTGTGCGGAGTAGCCTTAGCTACCCTTGCCTTGGTGTGCACCCTTTCGGTGTTCAATGGTTTCCATGAGATGGTGGAGGGCTTGTTTACTGCCTTCGACCCACAGCTGAAGATTACCGCTAAGCAAGGCACGACGTTCAGTCCTCAGGATGAGAGGATTGTAAAAGCCGTTGGCCTGCCAGAGGTGGAGATGGTGGCACAAACCATTGAAGAAAACGCGATGGTGCAATATAAAGACAAACAGCTGATGGTGACCATCAAGGGTGTGGAAGACAGCTTTACCCAACTCACCGACTTCAACGATATCCTGTATGGCAGGAGCGAATTCCTCTTGCAGGAAGAGGGAGTGGAATATGGCATCCTCGGCATGGGAGTAGCCTCCACCTTGGGCACAGGTCTGCAGTTTGTGGATCCCTTACCTGTCATTGCCCCCAAGCAACATGTGAGGGTGAACATTGCCAACCCTGGGGCAGCTTTTGCCAGAGACTACCTCCACTCACCTGGCACAGTGTTTTTGGTGAATCAAGAGAAATACGACTCTCGCTACATCCTGACCAGCTTAACGTTTGCCCGTCAGCTGTTTGGCTATCAAAACGAAGTGACGGCAATGGAGGTGAAGTTGAAGGCTGGAGTCAACGAGAATCGAGTGCAAAGCCAAATGGAAGAGATGTTGGGCAACGATTTTCTGGTGCAGAACCGCTTTGAGCAGCAGGCCGACGTATTCCGCATCATGGAGATAGAAAAACTCATCTCATATCTCTTCCTGACGTTCATCCTCATCATCGCCACCTTCAATGTGATTGGCTCGTTGAGCATGTTGATTGTGGATAAGCGAGAAGATGCGCAGACCTTGCGAAACTTAGGAGCCAGTAACCAGCTCATTGAGCGCATCTTCATTCTGGAAGGTTGGCTGATAGCCGCTTACGGAGCCTTGATTGGCATTGTGATAGGCATAGTGCTTTGCCTGATACAACATCATTTCGGCATCATTACCTTGGGCAACAACTTCATTGTAGAAGCCTATCCCGTGAGTGTTCATTTCACTGATATTCTGTTGATTTTCATAACAGTATTAGTAGTTGGCTTTCTCTCCGTCATTTATCCTGTGAAGTACATGAGCAAGCAGCTGATGCAACAGTTGTAGCCCTATAATAGAGCAACCATTGCGCCAGATAATAAGGCACCATGATGAACCATGAAGCATGGGGTATCGGATTCAGGAACTTATTCCAAGCCAAGATAAAATCGGAAATTACAAACAAAGCTGCACCCAAGGCAAAGAGCCAGTCTCTTTGCAGGAAAGCCGTAAACATCATTGTCATAATCAGCACAATATAAATGCTTACTCCTATCTTTATTATACCTGTAGGCACCTCTGGCACAATAACAATGAAAGCAAAGCCCCCAATCATCATAGCACTGGTCATGGAATAGCCGATGGCGCGTTTCCAATTGGGTACGTTTTTCGATCGTCTCACAAAATAGCACAAATAAGCCACATGAGCCAAACCGAAGAAACCCATCTGACCCAAGAAGTTACCTTGTGTGCCTTGCCAATCGCCCAAAGCAGAAAACACCAAGCCCAGCGCCATCGATATGCCGATGTGCCTGAAGTCGAGCAAAGCCATCAAGCCCAGGAAAGCCACTGGATAGGCTAACTTGCTAGGCAGTTGCACAGGACTGAAATACAGGATGGCCAATGCAAAAAAAAGAATGCTTATGTACAATATTTTATTCATCTGATGCAAAGATATGAAAATAATCCGTAATTTTGCAACCAAATTTAGGACATTATTTAAAGTTTAGACAAATGAAGAAGTTATTTTTAATGATGATGGCGAGCTTAGTGGTAATGGCTTGCGCATCAAAGCCTAAGGCTGAACAGGCAGAAGAGCCAGCCAAGAAAGTATTGGTATTGTATTATTCAGTGACCAACACCACCAAGCAGATTGCAGAATACATCCAGCAGAAGACAGGTGCTGATATCGAAGCTATTCAGACCGTAGCTGAGTATCCAACTGATTATCAAGAACTACTGAAGCGTTCTGGTGAGGAAAGAGAAGGCAATGTATTGCCAGAGCTGAAGCCATTGGCTCACAATGTGGCTGACTACGACATTATCTTCTTTGGCTATCCTATTTGGTTTGGTACCTACGCTCAGCCTCTGAAGACCATCGTGGCAAGTGGCGTTTTCAATGGCAAAACTGTGGTGCCTTTCTGCACCAGTGGTAGCAGTGGCGTGAAGCAGAGTGCCGACGATTTGAAGAAGGCTGTTCCAAGCATCAACATACCTGAGTCATTCAATGTTCGCGCATCTTTGATGGACAAGATGCCTGCCACTGTTGACCGTGTGCTGATTTCCATGGGCTTGATGGAAGGTCAGAATGAGGCTTTGGCCGACTATTCTGCTCAGCAAGCTCCTACAGCCGAAGAAACAGCTATCTTCGATGCTGCCATTGCTACATATCCTATGATGAAGGGCACAAAAGCATCAACCGTAGGTAGTCGCAAGACCTCTAAGGGCACTGACTATAAGTTCATTGCAGAAGGTGGCATGGGTCAGATGGATATTTACATCACCAAGGA
>CACZRQ010000041.1 GCA_902783615.1 uncultured Bacteroidales bacterium
ATCCATCAGAATCTGCGTACGCTCACGAGCTTGTGAGTTCTCGTAAGTGATATCGTGCACCTTTGGGTTATGGCCAATGTCCTCGAAGTGTTGCGTCACTGCCTTGGCGATGCTGATCTCACGAATGGTGACACCTAATGTCTGCATCAGTTTCAAAGCATTGTTGTAGGTTCGGTCAGTCGTGCCGAAACCAGGCATGGTGATGCCGATGATGCCTTTTCGGTCGATGGCCATCTTGTCGAAAGCCTTTACTGTGACAAGTAGCGCCAGTGTGGAGTCGAGTCCGCCACTGATGCCTATAACGGCTTTCTTGGCATTGATATGATAGAGACGCTTGGCCAAACCTGCCACTTGGATATTCAGGATTTCCTCACAGGCGTCGCTCATATTCTCGTCTTTCGGGATAAAGGGATGGGGATTGATCTCACGTTCCAACTCGAAGTCATGTGGTGCAATAGGCTTACAGAGTACCTGGACAGCGTGGGCATGTCGCTGGGCATTGATGAACGTAGTGTTCTGACGGCGCTCCACGCGCAATTTCTCCACATCAATCTGACAAGACTGAATCTGGGGCTGAATAGAGAAACGCTCTCCCTCTACAAGCAGATGGCCATTTTCATAAATCATGGCATTCCCGCCATAGACCACATCCTGTGACGATTCGCCGAAGCCACAGCTTGCATATACATAACCGCTGATAGTGCGGGCACTCTGCTGGGCGAGCAGGCTCTTCAGGTAGGTATGCTTGCCGATGAGCTCGTCACTGGCCGAGAGATTGAAAACAATATCGGCACCAGCCAAGGCAAGGTTGTTGCTGGGCGGTATCGGAGCCCACACATCCTCACAAATCTCCACACCGAACTTCACACCATCAGAGGTGACGAAGACCTTCGGATCAGCACTGATTGTAACGGGGCCTCCTGCAAAATAGAACTCAGAAGGATTCAGGTCCTGGGCAGAGGCAAACCAGCGCTTCTCATAGAACTCGGCATAGTTGGGCAGATAAGTCTTTGGAATGAGTCCTAACAGTTGTCCGCTCTGGATGATGGCTGCACAGTTGTAAAGCAGACCATTGACCACGATGGGCAATCCAACGATGGAGATGATATCCAGTTTACGGGTGAAGTCGAGCAAAGCTATTACTGCACTCTCTGCGCGGTCGAGCAATAGCTGCTCCTTGAAAAGATCCTGGCATGTATAGCCCGTGATACAGAGTTCGGGGAACACGAGAATCTCTACACCCTTACCCTCAGCTTGGGCTATCAGACTCTCAATCTGTTGTAAGTTGTATTCCACATCGGCAACCTTCACTGCTGGAACAGCAGCAGCAACCTTGATAAATCCGTATTTCATAACTTTGCTTTTTGGACGTCGTTTTCGATTAAAGTGTAGATGAGAGCCGGCTGTTCGAAGAAATCGTTCTCACGGAAGGCATGAAGTTTGTAGAACTTCACCGTATCTACCCTCACCTGCGCATTCACAGGCGGTTTCAGCAAGAAATGCTTGTCACGCTTATATGCTATCAATTGCAAGCAGCAGTGTTCAAACTCGTTGAGATTCTCACGGCCAAACTCCTCAACAAACTCCTTGGTATTGGGCTCAATTTCTCCTTCTGCCCTCACCTGCCAAGCTGCTCCTTCGGCAACCATATATATATAACGCAAATAGTAATTTGAGTCATTGACCAGATAGGTCTCAAAACGGGTTTGCGAAAGTTCCTTGACATTCATCGGTACGAAAGCAAGATAGGCACTCAGCTTGTCACCACCCTTCCGTTCCTCAGGCTTGGCTTTAAAGGTAATTGGTCTGTCGGCAGGCTCCGACTCTTCTTCCTCATTGGCAGCTTGGAGTGCAGCCTTCGCAGAACTGGCCTTTGCCTCTATCACATGTTTGGTGTCATAATCCTCTTCACCGACGACCACGACCTCAGAGATGCGCATGGGCACCTGGAAACCGTCCTCATCCTCGACGAGCACGATATTCTTCCCCTGGAAACCGGCGACTTTTCCACCGCCTATCTCACTAAGAAATCTGACTTGGTCTCCTATTTTCATATTATTA
>CACZRQ010000042.1 GCA_902783615.1 uncultured Bacteroidales bacterium
ATCTGCGAGGTAAGATCTATCCAGTTGTTCTTCCAGTAGATGCCTCCACGAAAATAGTTGGCGGTGATGCCCCTCTGTGTAGGATAAGAGTAAGTTCCGTAGTGGAAGATCTGCGAATGGATAGTGGCACTGTTGTACTCAGCCTGCAAGCCAAAGCCATTCAGCAAAGCCAATCGGGCACTTATTAAGTAGGAGTGGTTGAAGTGGCTGTCGTTAAACTTGTTGATGGTCACTCCCGGGTCTTTCAGCGAGAAACCCGTATGGCGCGCATTCGCCTCGGTTACATCATTGGCTGCACGTCCGCGCACATTGATGTATTCCAGTCGCAAACCAGCCTTGAGCCACAATCTGTCGTTTATGGTCCATTCGTCGCTGGCAAAGGCGAAGAGTTTGTGCTCATGACCTGAATAATACTCCGCATAGCTGTTATAGGCTCGTCCGCTCTGTCCGTTCAGATACAGCAGCTTAGGGTCTTTCTTCACCTCGTGCGAGATCATCCACATTGAGGTTTCCGTACCACCATGATTCAGCCAGTAGTCGGCTTCCACCAGCCAGTGATGGCGACCGTTGGCGCTACGCCCCGTCAGCTCGGCATTGGTCATCCAGCTCTCTTCGAAAGCGTTGAAGTGCAGGTAGCGTCTGTTCTGCACCAATCCTTCGTATGGGGTTCCGTCAACGTAGGTAAAGCCAGCATCGGCAGTAGCTCTGGTCACGCCCGATATGTTGGGGTTGGCACGATTACTGCGTCCGTTCTTATACTTGCTATGTATCGCCAGCTTCATGCCATTGTCAAACTGGTAGTCCAGCACGAAGTTCACGTTGTGTATCTTGTCGGTATTGGCATCGTCAACGTGCTGCTCCCTCATTTGGCCTGTAGCGACGTCAAGAAACTGGATATAGGTATCGGCAGGACGGTAGCTGTCGTGCCCCAGATTGAAACCGTCAAGCTCTTTCACACTACCGTCACCCACGAAGATAAACGGACCGAAGTTCTCAATGTGGTTGAGGAATCTGGAATATTGGTAGATAAGTCCAGCTTTGCCCCTTCCGTTGGCAAAGGTTTTCGAGATACTTCCCTTATAGAACTGTGTACGCTCCATCAAGTAGCTCATCGCCATGCGGTTGCTCCCCGGATCGAAGTTCTGGTAAGTGCCTATACTAATGCCCCAGCCCTTACCAATAGGAGTAGAGATATTGGCATCAACAGCCTGCCTGCCAAACTGGTTGAGGGTATAGTTCAGCTTCCCTTCAAATTTATCGCCAGCCAATTTCGACTTGCTGTCCACACTATAGCTGATGATGCCATATTTCAGCACCATATCCTGCGGACTCATGGTGGCAGTGCTCTCGTGGCTAACGCCGCTGTGCCAGCTCTTGTAGGGATACAGCTGGTAGTTGTAGTAGCTCACGGGCAGTCCGTCTTCATAGATATAGGCATTGCCGCTGATGGGCAGTCCTAACGAAATCTGGCGGGGCTGAGAGGCAGAGGCTGCATTCATCAGCAGGTCGCGGTTGCTGCCTTCTTTCGAGGTAGTACGAATGCTGTCGTTCGCTGCTCGCTGGGCATAAGTGTTCTGTGACAGGACAAATGCTAATATGAGGCTCAGTATAGATATTGATCTTTTCATACTGCAAAGTTACATAAAAATATGAATAAAATAGATGTTGATCTTTTCATACTGCAAAGTTACATAAAAATATGAATAAAGATTGCTCAAATCTCTTTATCACGAAAAAAGTAAGTATAAAGACGAAAGAAATTAACAGCCATTTTTGTCGAATAGTCTTTTTTGTTTACTTTTGTCCAATGAAATGCACATTATGATTTATTACCATGAAAAAGAGATCTAGACCCTCCACATGGTGAAGAACCTCGAACTGATTGACATGAATCCGCTGGATCCAGAGGCGATGCCCTTTATTTTCAAGAAATGATCTTAATAATAATGCTCAAGCTTCACAAATAATTAGTGTGACGCTTTCAGCGTCATAAAAATATGACCAACTTACACTCAAATTATATGCACAAGCACATACCCAATTATGAATATCTTACCTAATGGGGCTATGGGGCAACAACTATATCATTGCAAAAATAATAGAGCCCACCTAAGGAAGTGGACCCTATTAATTATAATGTATATTGGCGTCTTACGCCTCCTGCCATTGGGCTTTCATGAGCTCTACAGCTGCGGTTACGGTATCCTTGCGCTCGCCTTTGGTGCCGCACTCTAAAGAGATGAACTTGTTGTATCCCATTTCCTTCAGGGCACGGAATCCGTTGCGATAGTCGTCCTTCTCGCCATCCTCACCAGGCATCAGGCGACGACCACGACTGGCAATGTGGACGTGTTGCAGATACTTTGTGCCTGCCGACCAGAAAGCACCATAGTCGGATGTCTCCTCCTGCATGTGCCAGAAGTCGCCCATGCACTTCACACCCTCGCTCTGAGAATCACGTGCAATGGCGGCAGCATCACCCACCAGTCGCATATAGAAGCACTCGCCACGGTTCAGGGGCTCCAGAATAACGGTTGTTCCGCACTTCACGGCATATTCACCCAGTTCGTGGAGCTGTTCGCAGAGGTATTTGCGTGTATCCAATGTGTGAGGCAGGCAGGGCTGCTGTGAGTTGAAGGCAGGCACCATGATGACACCTGTGGAACCCAGTTCTCCTGCTGCTGCAACGATCTCACGCATGGTGGTATCAAATTCCTCCTTCACGGCGGGGTCTTCGGCCAGAATGAATCCACCAAAGCCTGCACAGATGGCCGACACACTGATGTTGCGGTTCTTCAGGGCTTGCTGTATCTCATTGACACGACCCGCCAGTCCGCGACCACCAGGCTCAAAGCCCACAACACCCAGGCTCTCCATGAAGTCGAGCTTCTCATTCAGGCTCTCACCAGGAGGAATGCCTTCCTGGAAGGATATCTTGAGGTCGGGAACTTCAATTTTCTTTTCCTTGCTTGCAGTGCATGAGCTCAAGCCCAGCTGGGCAATAGCCAAAGAGGCCATACCCGCCAACGAGCACTGCATAAAGTCTCTTCTTTTCATAATTACTGAGTATGTTAATATATGCGCCCCCCAGCGGAGTTGTTGGAGGGCGCAATGGTGTTTGCCTTATTTCTGAGCAGAGCCAGGAACGGCCACTGTGAACTTGTCGAGTGGCAGAGGGCCAAGCTTCATCTCAGGAATCATGCCTAAGAAGTCGAGATCAGAGCCGCTGATGTCATCCCATGAAATGGTCTGTCCTGTATAGGCAGCTTGACGGCCCATCACGCCAGCCAGCGTGGAGGTAGCGGTTTCTTCAGCTTCATCGTGAGCCTCGCCCTTGCGGATGTGGTTCACCCAGTCAACATGCTCAAGCACATAGGGGTTGGTCTGCTGATAGTTGGCCTTCTCGGCTTCGCTGTCAAACTTCCAGATGACATTGCCCTGCAGATCCTTGATCTCATGTGTCGCGCTGTTCCATGAGCCCTTGGTGCCCTGAACGAATTCGCTGACGTTGTTGCTGCAACCGTCAATCTGACGGCACATACTGTGCAGGTGAACGCCATTCTCGAATTCGAAGTCAATGCTGAAGTTATCATACTGGTCGCCCGTGATACGGCGCTGACGGCTGCCGAAACCTGTAGCCTTGATTGGCTTCTTGCCAATCATCCACATGAATACGTCGATGTTGTGAACGTGCTGCTCAACGATATGGTCGCCCGAGAGCCACTTCCAGTTCACCCAGTCACGGATGTTCCATTCCATGTCGCTCCAACCCTTTTCGCGGGTCCGATACCATAGCATACCGTCGTTCCAGTAAACGTTACCACCAGTAATCTCACCGATGATGCCGTTCTGAATCTGCTGGAAAGCCTCCACGTATGGGCGTTGGTGATGGCGCTGTGTACCAGTCACTACGCTCAGACCCTTGGCCTTAGCCTGCTTGGCTGCTGCGATGACGGTACGGCAGCCCTTAGGGTCAACAGCTACTGGCTTCTCCAAGAAGCAATGAACGCCCTTCTCAACGGCATACTGGAAATGAACAGGACGGAATACGGGAGGAGTGGTCAGGATCACCATGTCAACGCCGCTGTCGATCACCTTCTGGTAAGCATCGAAGCCAATGAAGCAAGCCTCGTCGGGCACCACCTGGTTGTGCTTTTCCTTCAGCATGTCCTTTACACTGTTCAGACGATCTACAAAGACATCGCCCAGTGCGGCTACGGTAATGCCATCGGCTGCCTCAAGCAGGTTCACGATTGCACCTGATCCACGACCGCCGCAACCAATCAGACCTACTTTCAGCTCTTGACCCGCAATCGCCTTGTCGGGCAGTTCGGGAACATAGTACTCACCAGGCTGACGCAGAGGGGTCAGACCATTCTTTTTCTCTCCTGAGCATGAAGTCAGAAGGGATGATGAACAAACAACACCCGCACCAAATAAGGCCGAGTATGAGAAGAATTGTCTTCTACTGATGTTCTTCTTTTCCATGATTTCTCTTTTGTTTTTAGGTTATTTAAGGTTTAATACATTGTTTCAGTCTTTCACGTCGGCAGGCACTTCACATACAATGCGGAAGCCTATGCCCTTGATGTCAGAGTACCACCAGATGCTCTTTGGGTTCTGGGGGTCGGTTTTCAGCCACTCCTTGGTATCGGTATGGTTTCTGGCAGCACAGCGCAGCATCCGGGCGTCATCGGCATAGCTTCCTCCACGCACCACATATTCCTCGCCTTGGGTGCTGATGGGGTTCTCCACACCGTCTGCCCATTTGCTGTAGGCTTCTGGGTCATACTTGTCGGCACAATGCTCCATGACGTTGCCCAGCATGTTCTTCAGTCCGAAGGGGTTTGCAGTCACAAACTGCGGCTCCTGCGTCTTGCCCGTGCTGTTGTTTATATAAACCACATATCTGTTTATCATCGTGGTATCTATGCCGAAGATTTGCTTCATCCAGCCTTCGTTGGTGTATTTCTTAGGACTTCCCTCGAAGAAATAGGGTGTTTCTGTGCCGCCTCTCGCTGCGTATTCCCATTCGGCTTCGGTTGGCAAGCGGTATTTCTTGCCAGTCTTCAGCGAGAGCCATTGGCAGAAGGTTTCTGCTGCATAGTGGGTCATGGTGATGGCTGGACGGCTGCCAATGCCCCATCCTTGATCAGGGAAGCTATAGGGAGGGGTGGGACCCGATACGGCATCTACGTCAGGTCGGCTGTTGTTGGCGTATATCTTCTCTGGTGGTGTGCGACCTTCCGACATGGTCTCGTTGTAGAATGCCCAGTACTGATCCCATGTCACCTCAGTCTCGCCCATGAAGAAGCGAGAGAGCTTCACCTCTTTCTGCGGTCCCTCGTCATCGTTGCGGAAGGCCTCTTTTTGGGGACTTCCTATCATGAACGAGCCACCGGGTATGGCCATCATGTTGAAGCTGACTGCTGTGCCAGGCACCGTTTCCGTGAAGTTCTGGAAATTTTTCACTACGGTGGCTGAGTCGTAGCGTATGCTGTTGTCTATGGTCACAAGGCCTTCCAGCTTGCCGTGCTTGTAGTTGGGCATGTAATGACCTGCATCTAAATGGCAGCTGATACATTGCAGGTTCAGCCTCTCCTCGTTCTCTTCGTAATAGAGGTGAGCCTTCACGGCTTCGTCGTTCACGCCTCGTGGGTATAGGTTGGTGTGGCAGCGCTTGCAACTTTCGTTATAGACGATTTTCTGGGCGTACTCCAGTTCGCGTTTGGCTTCCCAATTGAAGTCTGCGCTGTCTTTGGTCAGATAGCTGTAGATGTCCTTTATGCCCATCCGTGCTTTGGCTGTGAAGTGTCGCCATGTGCCTTGGGTGGGCAGGTGGCAGTCTGCGCAGTTGGTCATCACGCCCGTCTCGTTGTTGCCCGAGTGGGTGCTCTTTTTCCAGGCTGCATCGGCTTCCTCGTGGACGTGACAACTCATGCACGATGAGTTGGTTGAGGTGGCCTCCCACGTCCAGTTGAAGGCTATCATCAGGGCTATGCCTAATAGCAGGCATGCGATGGCAATGGGCAAGTATTGCGTCTTTTCCTTATCGTTCTGTGCCATTTTTCGTCGATTTTAGACCAAAACTGCCCCAAAGTTACAAATAATTGTTAATAGAACAAAAAATGTTCGCTTTTTTTTATGCGAGATGGAGTAACTTATCTATAAAAAAGAAATAGGAGTACAACCGCAGCCCTATTTTGATTGATGTCCTTGCTTCAATATTACATCCTTTACCTCCGTCAGCTCTTCAATCAGTTGCGGATCAATAGCATTCCTTCTTTTCCTTTGCCTTGATGCAAAAGAAACAAAAAATCAAGGGCTGATGCTCCGAGGCTACGAAAGATTTCGCTTATCGCTAAGCGGCATAAAACTCGCTTCGCTCAAAACTAGTGCAAACCGAAGGCAGAGCGATGCTTGCATCGGCTATGCTGAGGTGCAGCCTAGTTTATGTAGATTGAATGCCGCTTTTAACGCGCTAAGCTCGCTTTCGCTTAACGCCTCTCCACATAGGCCCTAATAACCTTCCGGATAGAGGCTTCCCCAAAGATTCTCCCCCTCAGTAAGCTGACTTGCCGGAGCTTTCTTCAAGACTCTCCCCCTTAGTTAGATGACCCACCGGAGCGTAGCTGCCTTTTAAGGCTCTCCCCCTTAGCAAGGGGGAGTACCCTCCGTCAGGAGGGGGAGGGAGTATGTTGTATCCGGAATATCATACGCCCCCGCCCTACGGGCACCCCCTCTACCTAAGAGGGGGAGCTTTGGG
>CACZRQ010000043.1 GCA_902783615.1 uncultured Bacteroidales bacterium
GATCATCGACTGGCGCTACCGCATCCTCGTCTTTTTCTGGCATCTCATTCCTCGATGGCTTTGGGTGAGATTGACAATTAAGAATTAAGAATTATGAATTAAGAATTCGCTGAAGGAAATGGGGCATTCGCTGAATGGATTTTCCTGATTGAACAAATCATTCTACTTTTGCAGCAGAATTAATAAATAGTTAAAGTTATGAGAAACAGATTATCAATTTTAGCATTATTGGCAGTGGTTGCATTGGTGGCCACCTGCTGCTCGGTAGATAGTGACAATAGTGGATACCCTTCAATGGATAATTTTCCTAATCAAGGAATGCAACCTTCCAACCCGGGTGGCATGGGTCCTGGAGGCATGCAACCTGGTGGTATGGGAGGGTCAGACACCAGTGGGAACGATTTGGCTGACTTCGACATCAGTATGAACAAAACCCCACTGACTTCCGACACAGAAACCATCCCAACAGACGAAAACGACGAAAGCTACGAAGACTATGTGGAATATTCTTCTTTCAAGGAAGTGGTGAGCATTGTATATGCTGATGGACAGGCAACGGTAAGCAGTCTCCCTGAAGGGGTGGAAGCTGTGGTCGATGGCGCAGGAGTTATCATCAATTCATCTGCTAAAGGTGTGGGCTACGAATTGAAAGGCAACAGTTCCAACGGTTACTTCAAGATATACAGCGAGAAGAAATTCCAATTGACCCTAAACGGTGTCTCGCTGAACAACCCTACAGGTGCTCCCATCAACATTCAAAGTGGCAAAAGGGTGTTTGTAACGTTGGCTGACGGAACCACAAACGTCTTGACCGATGGTAGCAGTTACAACAAGACCGAGGGTGAAGACATGAAGGGTACCTTCTTCAGTGAAGGGCAGCTCATCTTCAACGGCAAAGGCTCGCTGGAAGTGAAAGGCAACTACAAACACGGCATCGTGAGCGACGACTACATCCGTTTCCGTTCTGGCACCAATATCTACGTAGCAGCATCCAATGGTCATGGCGTAAAAGCCAATGATTATGTTGCCATTGGCGGAGGTGTTCTGAACATCGAAGTAAGCGGCACAGCCAAGAAAGGCATCACCAGCGATGGCTATGTGCTGGTGACTGGCGGACGCACCACCATCATCACCACGGGCGATGGTGAATACGATGCCGACGAGAACGATGTGTCAGGCGCAGCAGGCATCAAGGCCGATGCCTATTTCCAGATGGATGGCGGACAGCTGAACATCAAGAGTACAGGTGCTGGAGGCAAGGGCATCAACACCGATGGCGAAATCATCATCAACGATGGCGACATTCAGGTAATCACCACAGGCAAGACATACACCTACAGCAACGACCTCGACTCGAAAGCGAAAGGCATCAAGAGTGACACCGACGTAACCATCAACGGAGGAACACTGAAAATCAAAACAATGGGTGGTGAAGGCAGCGAAGGTCTGGAAGCCAAGGGCGTGATGAACCTCAATGGTGGTGAGATTGAGATTGCCAGCTACGACGACTGTATCAACTCAGCAGGCGACTTGACCATCAGTGGTGGCTATATCTACGCATTTGCCACCAACAACGATGCCATCGACAGCAATGGAGATCTGTATATCAAAGGTGGTGTGATTGTGGCATTGGGAGCCAGCGGAGCAGAATGCGCCATCGATGCGGCAGAGGGCAAGAACCTCTACATCAGTGGTGGTACGGTGATTGGTGTGGGTGGAAGCAACGCTACCTATCCAGCATCCAGCAGCAGCCAGATGTCGGTTGCTTTCACAGCCAGTCTTCAGGCAGGCAGCACCCTCACCCTTGGCAACAGCTCGAAAGGCATCGTAAGTTTCACCATCAACCGCAACTACCAGAACGGGTTGTATCTGATCTCTTCACCCGATTTGCAAAACAACACAAGCTACACCATATACAGCGGTTCATCAGTAACTGGCGACAACTGGCATGGACTGTATGACAATCCTGAAGTAAGCAATTTGGGAACAGAACTGGGCACTGTAACGGCTCAGGCCACAGCTGGAGGAAGTAACCAGATGGGACCTGGTGGCAGACCTTAAAACATAGATGTGATGAAAAAGCTCTTTACTAAAATAAACAAACTGTTGCTCGAAGAGAAGCTAACCTATGTGGCGATTTGGCTCTTGGTATTCGCCCTGCCATTGATTGGCGCATACTACCGAACCACAGGCGACTCAGCTTCTGCCTTCGACTGGCATGAAGTGTTGAGAACATGGAAGGACTATCTGCCCTTCCTGTTCCTCTTCATCGTGCACGACTGGCTCATCGCCCCTTTCCTCGTTCGTGACAACAAGAAACTGACCTATCTGTGCACAGCTGGCTGTGCCTTACTCCTATTCAGTTTCTATACCTGGAGCCAAAGTCCGGACAGACAAGGTCCCCCACCCCGTGAGCAGATGGAGATGACATCGGGAAGGCCTGACGGGATGGGCAACCCACCGCAGAGGCCAGAGGGCAACATGGGCAACCCACCACCCAAACCTAACGGGGATATGGGTAACCCGCCACCAAGACCAGATGGAGATGTGGGCAACCCACCTTCCAGGCCTGATGGACTTCCTCCCATCATGATGAAAGATTGGCTGACCAAACTGTTTGTAGCCTTTTTGATGATGGGAGCCAACCTGGGAGTGATGCAATATTTCAAACAACGTCGCAAGGAAGACGAGCAGAAAGAACTGGAGCGCCAAAAGCTGGAGCAGGAGCTGGAGTATCTGAAGTATCAGATCAATCCCCACTTCTTCATGAACACGCTCAACAACATCCATGCCCTAGTAGATATCGATCCCGACAAGGCCAAATCCACCATCATCGAGCTGTCGCGACTGATGCGTTATGTGCTTTACGACAGTTCAAGGCCTTCCGTTCTGTTGAGCAAAGAGATTGATTTCCTGAAGCAATACATCGCCTTGATGCGATTGAGATATACCGATAGAGTGGCCATTGAGGTTTCAATGCCCGAAGATGTGCCAGGTGTGGAGGTACCTCCCCTGCTCTTCATCTCCTTCATCGAGAATGCCTTCAAGCATGGCGTGAGCTATGAACAGCATTCATTCGTACGTATTGGGATGCAGTTGCAAGACGGATACCTGAATTTCACCTGCGAAAACAGCCAGCAGCCCAAGGACAAGCGTGGTGGAGCCAAAGACCCCCACAGCGGCATAGGGCTGGAGAATGTCGGAAAGCGCCTGAAACTGATTTATGGCAACAACTATTTCTTCTTGACGAATGACAAAGATGACAAATATGAAGTTTCACTCAAAATACCTGTAAACGATGATACGATGCTTAGCCATAGATGACGAGCCTTTGGCTCTGGAACAGTTGAGGACCTACATCGGCAAGATTCCTTTCCTCACGTTGGAAGACTCGTGCATGAGTGCGCTTGCCGCCTCCAAGGTGTTGGCCGAGAAGCAGATTGATGCCATATTCATCGATATCAACATGCCCGACCTCAACGGACTGGATTTTGTCAAGTCGCTCTTGAACCCACCACTCGTGGTGTTCACCACCGCCTATTCGGAATACGCCATCGAGGGGTACAAGGTGGATGCGGTGGATTACCTGCTCAAGCCTTTCGGACTGGACGATTTCCAACGTGCAGCCAACAAGGTGTTGCGTCAATATCAGCTTATCCATCAGAAAGAGTCGAACGCACAACCCATCGAGCCTTCAGCATCGACGACAGACGAAGATAACGATGTGCTGTTCGTGAAGTCTGAATACCGCATGGTGCGCATCGACATCTCCAAGATCCGCTACGTGGAAGCCATGAGCGAATACCTGCGCATCTTCCTCGAAGGCGAGAGCAAGCCCGTGATTGCCCTGCTCAGCATGAAGAAGTTGGAGGAACGCCTGCCCAAGCATTTCATGCGTGTGCATCGTTCCTACATCGTGAACCTGCAGCAAATCCAACAGATAGAACGAGGTCGCATCGTGATGGACAAGGCCACCTATATCCCCGTGAGCGATGGCTACAAAGACGCTTTCAACCAGTTTTTGAGTGAAAACTCTCTCGAAAAGTGAATTATTAAAAATAAAGTAGTACCTTTGCAATCAGTATTACTTAACTTTTTAATAAACGAAAGAATGAAAAAACTGAATGCAATGCTGTTTGCTGTCGCCCTGGGTTCATGCATGATTGGCATGAGCAGCTGCGACGGAAAGAAGTGGACTGAAGAGCAGAAAGGCTCTTATAATCTGGTTATTCAACAGGGTGGACAAACCCTGGGTTACTCTCCTACCTCTGGTGTGACATTGCTCACCGACAAAGGTTATGCTTTCAAGGACTTGAACCGCAATGGTGTGCTCGATCCATACGAAGATTGGCGTCTGGATCCCAAGACTCGTGCCATCAACCTGGCTGAGCAGCTCTCAACCGAAGAAATTGCTGGTTTGATGCTCTACAGTGCCCACCAGTCTATCCCTGCTGCTGCCATGGGCGGCAGAGGTGGAGGTGTCACCTACAACGGCAAACCTTTTGCCGAGAGCGGTGCCAAGTCGTCCGACCTCTCCGATGCTCAGAAGAAGTTCCTGAAGGAAGACAATCTGCGCGCCGTTTTGATTACACGCGTAGAAAGCCCTGCTGTGGCTGCTGAGTGGAACAACAACGTACAGGCTTTCGTTGAAGGCTTGAACCACGGCATCCCTGCCAACAACAGCTCCGACCCACGTCACGAGACCTCTTCAGATGCCGAGTATAACTACGGTGCAGGTGGTCAGATTTCTCTGTGGCCATCTTCTTTGGGTATGGCTGCCACCTTCGACCCAGCTTTGATGAAGAAGTTCGGATATATCGCTGCTGAGGAGTATCGCGCATTGGGTATCGCTACTGCCCTGTCACCACAGGTTGACCTGGCAACCGACCCACGTTGGAGCCGTTTCAGCGGCACCTATGGTGAAGGCACCAAGTTGGCTACCGACATGGCACGCGCTTACTGCGACGGTTTCCAGACCTCTCCAGAGGGCTATCGCATCGATGGCGCATGGGGTTACCAGAGTGTGAACGCCATGGTGAAGCACTGGTATGGTTACGGTGCACAGGAAGGTGGTCGCGACTCTCACTACAACTACGGTAAGTTTGCCGTTTATCCAGGCAACAACCGTGAGGAACATGCTCTGACCTTTACAGAGGGTGCCTTCAAGTTGGAGGATGGTACAGGCATGGCTTCAGCCGTGATGCCTATCTACAGCATCCTGTGGAATCAGGATCCTTCTGGCGAAAACGTAGGTGGTAGCTTCAGCAAGTGGATGATTCAGGATCAGCTGCGCGACAAGTATAAGTTCGAGGGTGTGGCTTGCACCGACTGGGGCATCACAAACGACAACAAGGCTGTTGAAGCATTCGATGGCAAGTGCTGGGGTGTTGAGAACCTAAGCATTGCAGAGCGTCACTATAAGATTCTGCAGGCTGGTGTTGACCAGTTTGGTGGCAACAACGACAAGGGTCCTGTGTTGGAGGCTTACCAGATGTGGGTAAACGATTTTGGCAAGGAGAGTGCTGACGCTCGCTTCCAGCAGAGCGCATACCGCCTGCTGCTGAACGTATTCCGCACCGGTTTGTTCGAGAACCCATACCTCGATCCAGAAGAGACTAGTGCTACTGTAGGTAAGAGCGAGTTCATGCAGGCTGGCTACGAGGCTCAGCTCAAGTCAGTGGTGATGTTGAAGAACCACAGCAACGTCCTGCCTGTCAAGGACAAGAAGAAGGTGTATATCCCAAAGCGTCATCAGGTGCAGAGCCAGGGCTTCTTTGGCATGACTGGCGAGGACAAGTGGGTTGACCCAGTGAACCTCGACCTCGTGAAGAAGTACTACGACGTGGTGGACAAGCCAGCTGACGCTGACTTCGCATTGGTGCTTATCTCTGCTCCTAACAGTGGTGTAGGTTATAGCGTTGACGATGTGAAGCGTGGTGGAAACGGCTACGTGCCTATCAGCCTGCAGTACAACGACTATACAGCTACCTATGCCCGTGCTACCAGCATCGCAGGTGGCGACCCACTGGAGAAGTTCACCAACCGTTCTTTCAAGGGCAAGACCGTGAAGACCTCCAACAAGGACGACCTGAAGATTGTGCTCGACACCAAGCGTGAGATGGGCAACAAGCCTGTCATCGTGGCTCTGTCAACCGGCAAGCCAGTAGTTGTGTCCGAGTTCGAGGGTGCAGCTGATGCTATCCTCGTCACCTTCGGTGTGCAGAACCAGGCATTGCTCGACATCGTAAGTGGCAAGGCTGAGCCTTCTGGCCTCCTGCCTATGCAGATGCCTGCCAACATGATGACCGTTGAGCAGCAGAA
This sequence comes from uncultured Bacteroidales bacterium, assembly GCA_902783615.1. Lineage (GTDB taxonomy): Bacteria > Bacteroidota > Bacteroidia > Bacteroidales > Bacteroidaceae > Bacteroides. The sequence goes on from CACZRQ010000043.1 coordinate 6,322, forward strand.
CGAGGACGTTCCTCGCGACATGGTTTGCTACAAGGATGCTGACGGCAACACCTACGACTTCGCCTTCGGTATGAACTGGAGTGGTGTCATCAACGATGCTCGTGTGACAACGTATAAATAATTGAGCTTCGCTCGTATGAAAAAGATTCTTATTTCAATAGTTATGGGTGCAGCTCTCTTGGGGGGCTGCACCTCTACTTCAGGTAGTGGCGATGCCGAGATGGATAAATTCATCAACAACCTGATGTCGAAGATGAGCGTGGACGACAAGATCGGCCAGCTCAACCTGCACAGCTACGGTGGTTTCCGTTCAGCTGAGAAAGTGAATGAAGACGATGAGAACGTGAAGCAACTCATTGCCGGCCAGATGGGTGGCATGTATGGCATCAGCAATGTCAACACCCTTCGCGAATTGCAAGACATTGCCTTGAACAAAACCAAACTGGGTATTCCTCTGTTCTTTGGCTTAGATATTATCCACGGTCACGAAACCGTGTTCCCCATCCCTTTGGCCATGTCAACATCATGGAACATGCCAATGCTGGAGAAGGTGGCTCGCACAGCAGCCGTCGAAGCAACGGCCACTGGTGTGAACTGGGTATATAGTCCGATGGTGGATATTGCCCGTGATGCCCGTTGGGGACGCATTGCCGAGGGTAATGGCGAAGATCCCTACTTAGGTGGCGAAATTGCCAAGGCTTATGTATTGGGTTACCAAGGTCACGATGCCGAACTCGACTCAACCGAGGTACTGGCTTGCGTAAAGCACTATGCCCTGTATGGTGCCGCTGAAGCTGGACGCGATTACAACACCGTGAACTTAGGCCGCCAGGAAATCATGAACAGTTACATGCGTCCCTATGCAGAAGCTGCCAAAGTGGGAGCCGCATCTTATATGAGTTCGTTCAATGAATTCGAGGGCATCCCTGCATCTGCCAACAAATATCTGTTGACCGACCTGTTGCGCGACACCTTTGGTTTCAAGGGTTTCGTGGTGAGCGATGCTACCGCTGTGGTTGAAATGGTGGCTCATGGCATTGGTGACTTGCAGGAAGTGTCTGCTCGGGGCTTACAGGCTGGTTTGGATATGGACATGAACAGCGATGGTTACATCGGTACTTTGAAGAAGTCGCTCGACGAGGGCAGAATCACCGAGGCCGACATCGACAAGGCTTGTCGTCGTATCTTAGAGGCTAAGTATAAATTGGGCTTGTTTGAGAACCCTTACAAGTACCTGAACCCCAATCGTGCTGCGAAAGAGGTGTTTACCCCTGAAAGTCGCGCATTTGCCCGCCAGGTGGCTCAAGAATGTCAGGTATTGCTGAAGAACAACGGCATCCTACCATTGAAGAAGGATGCCCGTATCGCCGTGGTAGGTCCGTTTGCTGACAATGCTTCAGAAATGTCCGGTACATGGAGCATGTCTTCTCATGCTGATGAGAATGTCACCATCCTGCAGGGTATCAAGGATGCAGTGAGCAATCCTAACAATGTCAGTTATGCTGAGGGCAGCTGGCTCTTGAACGATGCCCAGCTGGAGAGCGATCTGAAATATGGATTGATTGGCATCTTCATGCCCGATTTCAAACCAGATCCAGTACACACTACTCCAAAGGCTACATTGATGGCCGAGGCACTGGCCAAGGCTCGTCAGGCCGATGTCATTGTGGCTTGTGTAGGAGAGAATGCTCAGATGAACGGTGAAGGTTCTTCCCGTTCCGACATTTCCATCCCCGATGCTCAGGTAGAGCTGCTGAAAGCCCTCAAGGCCACAGGCAAGCCCATCGTGCTGGTATTGAACACGGGTCGTCCACTTACCCTTACTTGGGAGGACGAAAACATGGATGCCATCCTCAACACATGGTCGCAGGGTTCCGAGGCTGGTCATGCCATTGCCGACGTGCTGTTTGGCGATGTGAATCCAAGTGCCAAATTGACGACCTCCTTCCCACGTACGGTTGGACAGTTGCCTCTGTATTATAATCACAAGAACACAGGCCGTCCTCATCCTGACTACGACAAGTATCAAAAGTTCCGCAGCAACTACATCGACGTGATCAATGCTCCGCTTTACCCCTTCGGCTTTGGCTTGAGCTACACCACATACGAATATGGCGATGTGAAGCTGTCAGCTCCTGAGGTAGCCAACGGAGGTAATTTTACAGCCACTGTTACTGTGAAGAACACAGGTAATATGGATGGCAAGGAGATTGTGCAGCTCTACATCCACGATGTGGTAAGTAGCTCCACACGTCCTGTGAAAGAGCTTCGCAGCTTCCAGAAAGTGGACATCAAAGCTGGTGAAACCAAGACCGTCACCTTCGAACTCTCTACGGAAGATTTGAAGTACTACAACCACGAGTTGCAGTACGTATGCGAACCTGGCGATTTCGAAATCATGATTGGTCCCAACAGCCGAGATGTCAAGACTGCTGTGCTGACTGTCAAATGACACAAAGTGACTAAAGCGCTATATCATAGCCCCGTAGGGGTGACAGGACAAAATGATAATCTGTCGCCCCTACTGTAAAACCTTGTCGCAGAAGTCAAGGTAGCACTGCCAGTCGTAGTTCGTCACATCATGTTTTCCTGTACGGATATGATAGCCAACATCGTAATGTTGAGGTTGGTTGACAGCCGGCTGAGCGTCAGAGGGAAGCCCTTGCATGCCATAAAGCCGGTAAACCGGACCTGTGTAATATGCACTTAGATACTCCCCTCTTGGGTCGGCCCATTGGTCATCTTCCGCACTTGCCACATAGAGATGGCGAGGAGCCACAAGTGACAGCAACTCATGCTGGTCGAATGACAGAGCCGCTTCGTTTTCCGAATATACATTAAATGCAGTACAGAACCAGTGAGGAAAACTGGCAGTAATGATGGCAATATTTTCACCGAAGACACGTTTTGAAAGGGCAGCACCACCACAACCGGAATCGTTGGAGATGACCACCTTGAAGCGAGTGTCCTGCACACCTGCCCAAAGTGCAGTCTTACCCAATCGAGAATGCCCCAGCACTACCATGCGCTTCTTGTCAATTTGCTTCTCTTTCTCCAAATAATCTGCGATGCGACTATAGCCCCATGCCCAGATGCCAATGGTTCCCCATTCATGCTCTGTGCGCGCATCCATCTTGTAACCAGGCAGGAGTGACGGAATGCCATGTTCGCATAAATCGGGCGAGTCCGGACAGATGTCGTGATAGCTCATAGTGGCAACAGCATAGCCTCGTTGAAGAGCCAGCTCGTAAGACCAGCGACTTGCCTGCTCTCCACGCCCCCATTGATCAGAGCCCAAACTCTTCACCATTTCATGAGATGGAGAGTAGATCACATCATCCTCCAGAGTGGTTGTCTGGTTGCCATGAAAGTTATAGCTCACAATCACAGGCACTTGCCCCTTAGCGTTATTGGGAATGTACAGCAACAGCAGTGCTTGATGCGTTGCTCCATTCTTACCCGTGAAGGTGAAGCGAACCTGCTTGGAAGTTGCCAGTCCGCCCATCGCCTCATGATTCGTCGATACAAGCTCATGCTTTACTTTGATGCCCGTATGTTGTGGTGTCACACCATAAACCTGCTCGCTGAACATTTTCATCAACTCTGGTCTCCGCTTCTTTTCCCATTGTCTGGTTGTCAGAACGGATTCCCCGTCTTCACACTTGAGGGGGTCAGGAAGTTCAAAGGTCGGAACCTTGTTCTCATCATAATTGACTGGGGCATCTTTGTTCTGCCCCATTATCGTGGCTGCCATAAAGAGTGACAGCGAAAGTATTACCATGCGCTTCTTCATATTCAGATATTCATTTTGCTGCAAATATAGTCAATTATTTCGACATTCATGAATGATTCCCATTTTTGTCAATGCATTCACATGACAAAATTCAGCAACATCATTGCCTAAAATCAAGTACAACCACGTGGCCACCACAACGCCCAACACGCGTCCCATTACACCTATTAATACGTGCGGGCGGACGAGAAGAATTAAGATAAATATAATCAATATATGCGCAATGCGCGCATATAGACATTACTAATCTGTCAGCTGAGAGATTAGTAATGTGTCAGTCGAGAGATTAGTAATGTGTCAGTCGTGAGATTGGTAATGTCTGCCCCTATCCTTCTATTTCACGCGAAGTCATAGAATTTCACATCATGCATGGTTTTCACTTGCAATCTCCTAATTATTGATTTATCTTTGCAGCGTATTCAAAACGATTGTTTAATTATAAATATAGAAACATGATGAAAGAAGAAATCCTTGCTTTATTGAAGCGCTTTGAAGATGCAGTCTTGGTTGACAAAACAGATTGTTTTTGTGCCGTTTTCTTAAGCACATTAATGATTGTATGGAAAGCGATATGCAGCAAGGGAAGCACTTCCCGCCAAGGCAGCCTCCCTTGCTATTTGTCATCAATACTCTATCAAGTCGAGCCCTTGATCCCTGTAATACGGGAAGCGGGTATCGCTCGAAATAAGAGTCATTCGCTCAGTCATTGCA
>CACZRQ010000044.1 GCA_902783615.1 uncultured Bacteroidales bacterium
GCAGCGTCAGCACCATCAAGGCTAAGAAGCAGATTGCTGTGACCATCCCCAAGAATGGTGGTTTGGTGATTGTAAACAAATAAGTCATTCAAGCAAGGAAATGCGCTGAATGAGAAGAAGAAAAGGGCAAAAAGCGACTTCAAATCGACTTTTTTGCCCTTTTTCTATAAAAAAACGCTAAACGCTAAATGCTAAACGCTAAACTTTTCGTACCTTTGCAACCGTTTTTGGCGAAGCAGCTGTCTAACGGGGAGACTGAGTTCCCAGAGAATGCTTCGTTGTAGTTCTTTAATTATATAAATCAACCAAAAAATGGCAGTAGATTTAATTAAAGTGGCAGAAGAGGCTATGCGGACCTCTGAGCCAAAGCAGTTCCCTGACTTCAAGGCAGGTGACACAATAACAGTCGCTTACAAGATTGTGGAAGGTTCGAAAGAGCGTATCCAGCTCTATCGTGGTGTGGTGATTAAGATTGCCGGCCATCAGGAAAAGAAGCGTTTCACCGTGCGCAAGATGTCAGGCACAGTGGGCGTGGAGCGTATCTTCCCTCTCAACTCACCCAACATCGATTCGATTGAGGTGAACAAGGTGGGTAAGGTTCGTCGCGCTAAGCTCTACTATCTGCGCAACCTCACTGGTAAGAAGGCTCGCATCAAGGAGAAGTTGTCTGGTAAAAAGGCAGAGGCTTAATCTTGAGTGGCAACTGAAACAAAAGACGAGAGGATTGCATGATGCAGTCCTCTTTTTTTGTTCCAAAGGTATTTTTTTTGAAATTATTTTTGTCCCAAAGGTCGTAAAATGCATATAGCAAATTCTTCATTACTATTTTTTTATTTACCTTTGCACTCAAATCAAGCAAGAACGAACATAATATGGGAAAACTTATTGTCAATTCATACGATGAATTCGCTTCGCATCTGGGCGAAGTAATTGGCACGAGCGAATGGCTCGAAATCTCACAGGAACGCATCAACCTCTTTGCTGATGCGACTATCGACCATCAGTGGATTCATGTGGATCCTGAACGCGCCAAGGTGGAGAGTCCATACAAATCGACCATCGCACATGGTTACCTCACGCTCTCCCTCCTTCCATACTTGTGGCAGGAGCTGATTCAGGTGAACAACGTGAAGATGCTGGTGAATTATGGTATGGATCAGATGAAGTTCGGCCAGCCTGTGTTGTCAGGTCAGCGTGTACGCCTAACGGCTTCACTCCACGAAATCGCCAACATCCGTGGCATCTGCAAAGCACAGATTAAGTTCAAACTCGAAATTGAGAACCAGAAGAAGCAGGCTCTCGAAGGTTTGGCTACATTCTTATACTACTTCGAATAAAGCAAGGGGGTAAAACTGCAACTCGTTTTACCCCCTTGCTTTATTTCCACATTTCTCCCCCCCTTTTTAACGTGAATTCGGCATAAGAAGTTGCTCTTACGCCGAACTGACGTTTTCTTACCACAGAAGAATGTAGATGAGGAGCGTGATGCCACAAACAAAGATGGTGCCCCATGTGTATCCTTTTGAAGTATTGAACAACGCCAGATTGATGGGTAGGGCTTTGTGATCCTCCAAGGTGTCGTTGGTATTCGATAACAGCAATAAGGAACATGCTCCTATCAATGCTCCGAAGAAGAAGAAGGCTTGGAAACCAATATCATTGAGATAGGCAATGATATTGTTGTCTGGAGTAGCTTCTGTTGGCAAGGTTTCTGCACCAATGGTGACAATGGTGGCTGCGAGGATGCAGGTAATCGCAACTCCTCCTAAAATATAGCCCCATTTTTTCATCGTTGCGCAATATTTGTCAGTAATGTCTTGGCTGGCAACGGTTTGGTTGCTCAGCAGGGATAGGGTGACAAAGAGGACGAGCAGAATGATGAACACATATCCTGCACGGAAGATGAAGGCCACCTCGGGCAAGAATATCTTGAAAATTACACCAAGTGGAATCGTGAGAATGGCTGTCCAGATAGCTGCCGATGTGGATGCACGTTTCCAAAGAAGTCCCAATGCGCCCACAATGATAACGCCAGGATAGATGAGTCCTGAATACTCTTGGACGTAGAGGAAGGCTTGGTCAGTGCCTCCGAGCAGAGGTTTAGCGGAGAAAGAAGCCACAAGCAGCGCGATGAGGGCGGCAATACGTCCAACATTGACGAGGCGTTTGTCGGATGCATCTGGTTTGATGTGCTTGCGATAGATATCGATGGTGAAGATGGTCGAGGTACTGTTGATCATGGAAGCCAACGACGAGATGATGGCTGCAGCCAAGGCCGTGATGGCGAGTCCTTTGATGCCTGTGGGAATGCAGTTGCGAATCAGCCATGAATAGGCATTGTCAGACACCTCAATGGAATTCTGTTCGTCGCTTTGTAAGATATAATAGGCACAAAGACCAGGAACAAGCACGATGAAAGGAATGAGGACTTTCAGGATTGCAGCAAATATCATA
>CACZRQ010000045.1 GCA_902783615.1 uncultured Bacteroidales bacterium
CCTCTGTTTGAGACGCATGACACGATTCTCGACCATGTAAAGATTACATTCGGAGAGTCTGGTATCAAGGAATGTAGCAACATCGTGTGCCGAAACTGCTATTTCGAAGGTAAATATCCTTTGTGGCACGTAAAGGGTTCTGAGATAACGAATTGCTATTTCGCCCCAGGATCACGCTCTGCCATTTGGTATTCCGATGACATGAAGATGACGGATTGTGTGATTAACGGACCCAAATTCTTCCGTGAGATGAAGAACTTGGAGTTGAATAATGTGACCATCAACGATGCTGATGAAACATTCTGGGGTATCGATGGACTTGTGCTGAACAACGTTACCCTTCATGAGGGAACCTACCCTTTCATGCATTGCAACAACATCCGTATAAACGGGTTGGATAGCGATAGTAAATATGTGTTCCAGTATTGCAAGAACATCGAGATTCATGATGCACACATCGTGACAAAGGATTCTTTCTGGGAGGTAGAGAATGTCACCGTTTATGATTCCTACCTCGATGGCGAGTATCTGGGTTGGCACTCGAAGAACCTGCGACTGGTGAATTGCCACATTGCAGGCGAGCAACCTCTTTGCTATGCTCAAGATCTGGTTCTTGAGAATTGCACCTTCGATGCTGAATGCGACCGTGCTTTCGAATATTCAACGGTTCAAGCTGATATCAAAGGATTTATCAAGAGTGTGAAGAATCCGATGAGTGGTCGTATCGTGGCTGATGGATATGGTGAAATCATCATCGATGAAAACATCAAGGCACCTGCTGATTGCCAAATCCTGACAAGAGGGTAAACTTAAACGATTGACGATTGAAGATTGACAATTGAAGATTATGAGTAAATATGACTTCGACAAACTGGTAGAAAGGCGTGGCACAGGATGCTACAAGTGGGATGATGTACCAGAGGGAGTGATACCCTTGTGGATAGCCGACATGGATTTCCAAACGGCACCTTTTATCATTGATGCCTTGCAGAAACGTGTGGCACATGGTGTGTTTGGCTACACACAAGTACCTGACAGTTACTACGATGCAGTGGTAAACTGGTTCAAGAACCGTCACGGATGGCAGAACCTCCAGAAAGAATGGATTCTCTACACCTCTGGTGTGGTACCAGCCCTGTCGGTAGTTATCAAAGCTTTCACTAATCCTGGCGACCAAGTGATTGTGCAGACTCCTGTCTATAATTGCTTCTTCTCTTCCATCCGTAACAACGGATGTGAGATTGTGCACAACGACCTGCTCTACCACGACCATACCTACACTATGGATTACGAGGATTTGGAACGCAAAGCTTCCAACCCTAAGGCAAAGTTGTTATTGCTCTGCAACCCCCACAACCCTGCAGGTAGGGTATGGACAAAAGACGAATTGCAACGCTTGGGAGAAATTTGCATCCGCCACAACGTGCTGGTGGTGAGCGATGAGATACATTGCGAGTTTGTGTTCCCTGGCCACCAGTTTGTACCCTTTGCCTCCATCAGCGAAGAGATGCAACACCATTCCATCACCTGCAATGCACCCTCGAAAGCATTCAACACGGCTGGTCTGCAGATAGCCAACATCATCAGCGACAATCCAGATTATCGCCAGAAAATCGATCGTGCCATCAACATCAACGAGGTGTGCGATGTGAATCCTTTTGGGGTAGTAGCCTTGCAAGCTGCCTACACCAAAGAAGGCGAAGAGTGGCTGCGTCAACTTAATGAATATATATATAGTAACTACATTTACTTAAAGAATTACTTTAAACAAGAAATACCCCAATTCCCTATCTGTAAGTTAGAGGGAACCTATCTGGCTTGGGTGGATTGTTCTGTATTGAAACAAGGCTCCGAAGAGATTGTGAACCACCTGACTGAGCATTACAAGGTAAAGCCCAATAATGGTCAGATGTACGGAGATGATCGCTTTATCCGAATCAATCTGGCTTGTCCTCGACAACGGCTTGAAGAAGGTCTGCATCGCATCGTTCAAGGATTGAAGGATATGATATGATATAGGGGGCAATTCTTTTTTGCCCCTTTTTCTTGCAATATATTCAAGAATTCTTATTACCTTTGCTCGGTTAAACTAAAACGAAAACAAAAACTAAAACTAATAAAGCAATGAAAGAATTCTTTAAGTATGTTTTGGCCACCGTTGTCGGCATCATCGTAGCCGGTGTGGTCATTATGTTCTTGGGCGTGCTCACCATCTTCGGTCTCGCCTCATCATCCGACAAGGATGTAACTATTGACGACAATTCTGTATTGAGACTCACACTCAACGGCGTTCTGTCAGAACGTGGTGGTGAAAGTTCCCCACTCGATTTCCTGAGCGATCTGAATCCTATGAGCGAGGGAGAAACCATCGGTTTGGACGATGTACTCTCCGCTATCCAGAAAGCCAAGGAAAACGAAGACATCAAGGGTATTTACATCGAAGCAGCCACGCTGGAGGCACAACCAGCATCCTATGAGGCCATTCGCGATGCACTCGTTGATTTCAAGAATGGTAGCGACAAGTTCATCATCGCTTACGGCGACACCTATGATCAGGCGATGTATTATCTGGCAAGTGTGGCCGACAAAATATTGGTGAATCCCCAAGGTTCAGTCGATTGGCATGGTTTGGCAGGTATGACCATGTTCTACAAGGAACTGATGGAAAAAGTGGGCATCGATGTGGAAATCTTCAAGGTGGGAACCTTCAAGAGTGCCGTTGAGCCTTATATGCTTACTGGCATGAGCGATGCCAACCGTGAACAGATTGCCGCTTACCTCGGCTCAATCTGGAACAAATTCACGGAAGAAGTGGCAGCATCACGCAACATTTCAACCGACAAACTGAATCAGTTGGCTAATGAAGGTGTGTCATTCAAAATCGGTCAGGATCTGGTTTCTACCGGACTGGTTGATTCTCTGATATATAAGAACGACATGCGTGCATACCTGAACCATTATATGGGTTTGGACGAGGACAAGAAAATCAGTGCTTATACTGTATCTGACATGCGTGGTGTAAAGCGCAACACGCCAAAGGATAAGAGTGGCAACATCGTGGCCGTTTACTACGCTTATGGTGAGATCGATGGTGGCATGAACCTGTTTGGCGGTTCATCCGACGGCATCCAGTCAGAGAAGGTAATCAAGGATTTACGCGACCTGATGGATGATGATGACGTGAAGGCTGTGGTATTCCGTGTGAACTCACCTGGTGGTAGCGCATACGGTTCTGAGCAGATCTGGTATGCTGTGAGCCAGCTCAAGGAGAAGAAGCCCGTTATCGTTTCAATGGGCGACTATGCTGCATCGGGTGGCTACTACATCAGTTGCAATGCCGACACTATCGTGGCCGAGCCAACCACCCTCACAGGTTCTATAGGTATCTTCGGCATGTTCCCAACCGTCCAGAATGTAACCAAGAAAATCGGTGTGAATGTTGATGTGGAGAAGACCAACGTATTGGCTGATATGGGCAACATGTACCGTCCCATGACAGAGGGCGAGAAGGCCATCATGCAAAAGATGGTTGAAGATGGTTACGACCTGTTTACCACTCGTTGTGCAGATGGTCGTGGCATGACTCAGGCACAGATTGATGAAATCGGACAGGGTCGTGTATGGACAGGTGTTATGGCAAAGGATCTTGGCCTGGTGGATGTGTTGGGTGGCTTGGACGATGCCATCGACATTGCAGTGCAAAAGGCTGGTGTTGAGAAATATACCCTGAAGAACTATCCTGAGCAGGAAAGTGGCATCCTCAGCATGTTCAAGGATGCAATGGATGGCAATAAGATTCGTCAGCAAATCCTGAAGGGCGATGCTGCCCGCATCTTCAACGATGTATATAGCATCAATCAGCTTGACAAGCAGGATCGTTTACAGGCTCGCATGCCTTATAACATCACCATCAGATAATTTTGGCAACTCGCAATAAAATAGAGATTTATAGAAGTCTGGTGCCTATGTCGATAGCTTTCGACTTAGGCACCAAGCTTCGTAACACGCTCTATGACAGGCAATGGTTAGCTTCTAAAAGCTATCCCCTACCAGTAATCTGCGTGGGCAACCTGGCCGTAGGAGGCACAGGCAAGACACCCCACACCGAGTATCTGATCGACCTCCTGCAGGCTGAGGGTCTTCATGTGGCCACTTTGAGTAGAGGCTACAAACGCCACACCAAGGGATATCTCAAGGCCACCTCCAATAGTTCTGCCCAACAGATTGGCGATGAACCTTGGCAACTGAAGCACAACCATGCCAAGTTAACCGTTGCCGTTGACGAAGACCGTTGTCACGGCATCGAACAACTCATGCAGGAACAACCCCGTGTGGAAGCCATCATCTTGGATGATGCCTACCAACACAGAGCCGTACGAGCAGGTCTGTACATTCTCCTCACCGACTACCATCGACTTTATTCACAGGATATGGTGTTACCCGCAGGTAGGCTTCGCGAAAACAAACAAGGTGCAGAGAGAGCTCAAATTGTGGTGGTGACCAAATGCCCGAACAATTTGACAGAAGCCGATTTTGACAATGTTCGTGCTAGTTTGAATCTGTTGCCCCACCAGCAACTCTTTTTCTCCACCATCGTATATAGTGAACCTCAACCTGTGTTCAAGCAAGGTAAGCCTTGGCCAACCCTTATTGATGATTCTTATAACCTACTGGCCGTTACGGGTATAGCCCATCCAGAATCGATGATGGAATATCTTCACACCCTCACCCCACAGGTAGAGCTCATGTCCTACCCCGATCACCACGATTTCACCCCACAAGACTTGCAAAAAATGCAGGAACGCTTTGCCCTGTTGCCTGAAAACAAGTTGGTTATCACCACCCAGAAAGATGCTGCTCGCCTGCATGGCATGGCCTCTCAGCTCAACGATTCGTTCAAAAGCAGCATTTACGCACTCCCCATCCGTATTGCTTTCCTGAGAGACCAGCAAGACGCCTTCAATCGCAACATCTTGGCTTATGTGAACCAAGATGCTAGACAATAACAAGATATAGCAGTTGACCAAATTGAGAGCAATCAGACTTGTTTCTCAGTCAGATATTTCCAATAGCGACGAGGCATGTCGTTGAGCTGTTTGCGGGGATTCAGTCGTTCCTTGATGCAGATAGCCTTGAAATAAGTGCGCCACAGGTCTTGCAGCAAGTGGTCATCAGCACTCAGCACCTCTTCGTCCAAATGTCCATTTTCCAAGTTGAAGGGCACAGCAGCTTCATCCTCAAACGTTATGCGAATGGCATCGGCATTCCCATCGTAGTAATAGCCATAATGTCGCTTGGCATCATAGATCAGCCAAGGTTGGTCGTTGAAACGGTCTTGAAAATGGGCAGTAATGAGGGGTAACACGTTATGATCAGGTGAAACCACAGCCAGATAGGTGCCATCCTTGGCTTTCTGGAAACGGATGAACTGCTTCATGCGTTGCCGTTCGCGCACCACCTTATGGGTTATTTGAGTCACAGCCAGCACATCAGGATCGGCAAAGTTGCGCGAAATGCTCTTAATAGGCGATTTGCAATCCTCAAGAGGTTGTTTAAACACCTTACATATATATTGGAACAGAGGAGTGTTCAGTTCCGGCAACTCCGAAAGCCAACTCATTGAAATCAGTGCCATGGCATCATGCGGAAGGCGCTTCTCCAAACCTGTCCACACACGCTGAGCCTTCTCTTCATCGCTGGTTACCTGATAGATACGATCGCAGAACAAAGGTAGCTCATCGCCAATTGAAAGCAACCTCTCAGGTTGCTCCTTCTGGGCAAAGGCATCAAACACAGCTGTCAGTAGCCCATTCATTGTTCCGTCAAACGTATAGACTATCATCCTCCGAAATCAATTGTCAGTTGTTTCTCCTCAGCTGCCCGTTTCTGCTCAGTCTTCGATACCAGCAATGGTTTCAAACGTTCTGGCGTCAGTTCATTGATGCCTGTAACGGCCTCTGTAATAACCGATGTAACCTCATTGCAAGTAATGAAATATTTAGCTTTCTTCATCACAACACCCATCTTCTTCAGGTCGTAAGACGATAAGCGTGTGAAGCGACGTGAGTTCACTATGAGCCAAGCCGACTTGGTGCCGAGACCAGGCACACGAAGCAGTTGTTCATATTCGGCAGTATTAATGTTCACGGGAAAGAATTCTGGATGTCGCAAAGCCCACGACAGTTTGGGGTCAATCTCCAAATCGAGATTTGCATGCTGCTCATCCACAATCTCGTCCACCTTAAAATGATAGAATCGTAAGAGCCAATCGGCCTGATATAGACGGTTCTCGCGAACCAAAGGGGGCTGTTTCAAGATGGGCAATCGCGAATCGTAGGTATTCACGCTGATATAGCCAGAGTAATAAACACGTCGCATAGATGGTTGCGTATATAGCATCGACGACATACCCAGGATATCCCGGTCGGTCTCCTTCGTAGCTCCCACAATCATCTGGGTTGATTGTCCAGCTGGCACAAATCGAGGCGCATAACGGTACTTCTTGCGATTCTCTTTGTTTTCTAGCACTCCTTGCTGGATGAGCTTCATGGGCTGGAAGACGCTCTGATGGTCTTTCTCTGGAGCCAACAGTTTTAGCGATTCCTCCTTGGGAATCTCAATGTTCACGCTCATGCGGTCTGCATAAAGACCAGCTTCCTGGAGCATCTCTTGCGATGCCCCAGGAATGCTCTTTAGGTGTATATATCCATTGAAACGATGCTTGGTGCGCAGGTCGCGCACAATGGCGGTAAGACGCTCCATCGTATAATCCGCATTGCGCACCACCCCACTGCTCAGGAAGAGTCCTTCGATGTAGTTTCGACGATAGAACTCCATGGTTATCTCTTCCAGCTCTGATACAGAGAGCGTCGCACGGGGAATATCGTTCGATCGGCGGTTTACGCAATAGGCACAGTCAAACATGCAATAGTTGGTCAGCATCACCTTCAACAGTGAGATGCAACGCCCATCATCGGCAAACGAGTGACAGATGCCATAGCCACCCACGGTGTTGCCCACCATGCCCTTCTTACCCTTGCGGACCGTACCACTCGACGAGCACGAAACATCATACTTCGCCGATTCGGTGAGTATCCGCAATTTTTCCAGTGTCTTCTCCGTCAACATCGCTTTCCTGATTCTTGTTTTGAATGCAAATATACAAAACAAATCCCATCTTTGCAAGCAGTGTTTTCAGATTTTACAGAGGAGATACTCCGGCATTCAGCAAGTGGATATATGATAGAAAAACACTATCTCTTAAACCATCAGCGGGAACGTAAAGACACGACCATCTAACAGGGTAACGGTAACATACTTTCCATCCGAAGATACGACAAACGACACGAAGGTATCGTTGGACCCATCCTTACCATTCACCCTTACTCCTGTATCTACCCATGATACACCGCCATCGGTTGATATTTCCCAATTGCCTGTGCCAGGATTGATACGGGTCTGGGGTACCGGCAAATCCAAGTTGATGTCGTCCTTACCATCCACACCGTCCTTGCCTGGCTTGCCATCCACTCCATCTTTTCCATCGTAAGGTGTCACTCGCATGCGTTCACCAGTCGGAGTGAGTAGCCAATCGCCGTTCAATGTCCAATACCAGATGCCATCCACATCCTCCCTGATGCTAACGTTCAGGTTCTCTCCAGTACCATCCTTGCCGTCCTTGCCCTTCTCACCCTCTTTGCCATTCTTCAGGGTCACACTCTTACCAGTACTCATTTGCAAGGTATATGTACCGTCGTGATGTTCGGTAATGCCAGTTATTACGCCATGTGTCTGTATGGCTTCCACGACATTTCGCAAAACAACCAGTTGGTTGTTGAAATCCAGTTCCATCTGTTCCAGAGCCACCACACGTTTTCCTATGCTTCTCAGCTGATCCTCGTGCAAGTCATCGCACGCCATCATGGCCACAAAACAGAATGAATAAAAAAGTATTTTGGTTTTCATGGTATAATCAAATTAAGTTGTCGCAATTGGAATATCGAAGGTAACGCCCGAAACCAACGTGATTCGCACATAGCTGCTTCCAGCAATGGTGATAGTCGCGATGGATTGCACCAGCGTATTACCATCCTTGCCATCCTTGCCCGAGGCAGGCGTACCCGTATCAGTCCAAGTATTGCCTCCATCGGTCGAGATGTCCCACGAACCTTTATCGTTGATACGCACCTGGGGAGCCACAGCCTTGCCATCCTTACCATCGGTACCGTCCTTACCGTCCTTACCGTCCTTACCGTCAACAGCGTTACTGCGAATACGGTTACCCGTATTGTCAGTCAACCATTGGCCGTTCAGTTTCCAATACCAGTTGCCATCAGCACCCTTCTCCACGGTGATGTCAGGTGCCTGAGCATCCTTTCCGTCCTTGCCATCGGCACCTGTCGCACCATGCTTCAGTTGTATGGCTCCATGCTTCTTGAAGGTGATGATATACCCTTCGTTATTCTCAGTAAGGTCGGTGATGAAGTCACCATCCGCGATCACGTCCGTTACTTTCTTGATCGTCTGTAATTCACTGTTCACCTGGCTCACCAGATTCTCCAATTCTGTTACGCGATAACTCAGCGCGTCCAGCTCCTCCTGATAATCGGTGCAAGATACTGCACACAAGCCCATCAGGCATACAAAAAGAAATTTTACTGTTGTTTTCATATCTTTCATTATCAATTATCTAATTTCCATTCGCCACTTTCCTCATCCGGATTATACACATAGCACGTTGTCACGCGATTCTCTTCTGGAAGGTCGAAAGGCTGCACGGTGTCGCCCTTGGCATAGCGACGGATGCGACTCTCATCGATGCCCTGATCCTGCAGCCATTCTGAAACTGCTTGGCTACGCTCGCGGCTTAACCTCATGTTAATCTGCGCATTACCCGTTTCACGGTCAGCATAGCCCGACAAGCGCACGTATGCGTTCGGGTGTTGCTGCAGATAACGTAGCAGGTTGTTCAGCTTCGACAACTGGTTCCTTCGGATATCGCTTCTATTAATCACAAACTGTATGTTCACCTTGAACCGCAGCATCTGCTCCTCTGTCTGAACTGCAGGCTCCGGTTTAGCTACAACCACCTTCATACCCTCTTCCATTCTGGTAACACGTTCATACTGTGGCTCCGTCTTACCATGACTCTTGCCTATGGTAAACCTGACACCAACCAAGGCATTGAAATGCCAGTCGCTATTATCGTTCTTTCCTTTCTTCGAATTGAAATGGTCGGACAGCATGTTGGCATTCGCCTCGACAGTCAACGCTAACTGGTCAGTAAGTCGGAAGTCAGAGCCAATACCCAACCGCAGGCCTGGGTGCAACTTGCTATCGGTCCACAACTTTCTGAACCTCACGCCATGTATCTTCGACCCATCCACCGCATCATCGTTACCAAAGCTGTAGGCCATGCCAACACCGGCAAACAGGTAGGGATTGAAGAAACTGTTGTGATCATGATTCTTCAACAAGCCTAACGGATGCAGCATCAGCTCCAACGATGGCTGTATGAATTTCCATTCATACTTAAACTCAGGATACACATAACGGTTCCTGGCCCAAAGACCACTCACAGCAAATCTTGCTGACAACCACTCGCTGAACTGATAACCCAAAGCCACCTGCAATGACGGCGACAACAGCTGTGAGAAATCAGCTTCACCCAAATCGTAGGCACCACCGCCTTGAAGCGTAAGATACCAGTGCGGCACAAAGAAGGGCACCTCGGGAGCAATTAACCGTTGCTCTTCGACCACCGCCCCCGGAATAGTGATGGTATCACCCGCTTGAACGGTTACCACCTCCTGTCCCTGTAGCGGCAAGACTAAGCTTGCCACTATCCACAACAATTTTAATCTTTTTTTCATTAGTATTATGTTTTAAAGTCTAATCATAAACAATAAATGAACACTGCAAATATAAACATTTCCAATAACTTTTACAATAGTTTATACACTTTTTTTTCATTTTTCCCTAAAAAAAATGCATTTTTTCCTATTCAAGATACATTTTTCCGCATATTTTGGTCATTTTTCGTGAACAAAGCTACCAATAACTCTAATTCTCATGCGTTACTGCCTCAAAAAAGAATCTGCTTCCGCCACATTATGTATAATCCAGACACGAGGGTGTTTTATGAGAATATATGATAGGTAGGTGTGTTATCCTCAACACTTTTGACGTCATCATCGATTGCGGCCGAAGAGAGATTTCGACACCATATAATATGTAATAAGGTGTAATCGGAGAAAACACTGCGTATAACTGTATGCAAATAGGTAAGTGTATTTTTATTCCTTCTTGTAAAAAACAACCAGAAAAGGTGAGATTTTCTTCTTTTTTCTTGGTTGTTGGTATCAATATCTTTACCTTTGCCAATAAAGTTTGGAGCATCCTACCCAATCTGGTAAGGTGACCGTAAAAGATAAACCTAATAATGGCGGTAGTATAACATTTAATACCATGAAGAAAGCACTGATTCTAACAGTTACGCTGTTTGTCCTCATCACCGTTATCGTGATACTGGGCAATGTCATCACCATTGGCGAGAAGATGACGACGGTAATAGGCTCTCCTTATCTTGAGTATACCTTCTATCTC
>CACZRQ010000046.1 GCA_902783615.1 uncultured Bacteroidales bacterium
AAGAACAAGCCACTCATCAAGTTCCTGAGTGAGCAAGGCATCAAGACGGGTATGCTGGCCACTGAGGAAATCTACATGGAGCAGAATATGAAGCGTATGCACGAGGTGACCGACCCACTCTATTTCGTCATCGACGAGAAGTTGAAGAGTGTGGAGCTCACCGACAAGGGTTTCGACGAGCTGAGTAGCTATACATCCGACCCAAGTTTCTTCGTGCTGCCTGATATTGTGACTCAATTGGCTGAGCTGGAAAATGATACTACGCTGAACGATGAGGAGCGTCTGGCTAAGAAAGACGAGATGCTGAACACCTATTCGCTGAGGGCTGAACGCGTGCACACTTTGATTCAGTTGCTGAAGGCTTACACCATGTTTGAGATCGACGTGGATTATGTGGTGCTGAACGGTGAGGTGAAGATTGTGGACGAGCAGACGGGCCGTATCATGGAGGGTCGTCGTTGGTCAGACGGCTTGCACCAGGCTGTGGAATCGAAGGAACGCGTGAAGATTGAAGGTGCTACGCAGACTTTCGCGACCATCACCCTGCAGAATTACTTCCGTATGTATCACAAGTTGGCTGGTATGACCGGTACTGCTGAGACAGAGGAAGGCGAGTTCTGGGACATCTACAAGTTGGAAGTGGTGGTGATCCCTACCAACCGTCCGGTGATTCGTAAAGACATGAACGACCGCGTTTACAAGACTAAGCGCGAGAAATATAAGGCTGTGATTGAGGAAATTGAGAACATGGTTCAGCAGGGTCGCCCTGTATTGGTGGGTACCACCTCTGTAGAGATTTCCGAAACCCTGAGCCGTATGCTTACCATGCGTAAGATCAAGCATAATGTGCTGAATGCCAAGCTGCATCAGCGCGAGGCTGAGATTGTGGCTCAGGCTGGTCAGAGCAGCATCGTTACCATCGCCACCAACATGGCTGGTCGTGGTACCGACATCAAGCTGAGCAAAGAGGTGCGCGATGCTGGCGGTTTGGCCATCATCGGTACCGAGCGTCACGAGTCACGTCGTGTGGACCGTCAGCTGCGAGGCCGTTCCGGTCGTCAAGGCGACCCGGGTTCATCAGTCTTCTTCGTGTCTTTGGAAGACGACCTGATGCGTAAGTTTGCTTCCGAGAAGGTGGCTCGCCTCATGGACCGCTTTGGCTTCAAGGAAGGCGAGGTGCTGGAGCATCCGCTCATCACCAAGTCTATAGAGAATGCACAGAAGAAGGTGGAAGAGAACAACTTCGGTATCCGTAAGCACTTGCTCGACTACGATGATGTGATGAACAAGCAGCGTACTGTGATCTACGAGAAGCGTCGTCATGCCTTGATGGGCGAGCGTATCGGTATGGATATTGCCAACATGATTTGGGAACGTTGCGTCAATGCTACCCAGTTGGCTACTTACGACGATTGCAAGATGGAGATCCTGAAGACTTTCGCGCTGGAAACGCCTTTCAGCGAGGAAGATTTCATGAACAAGAACAAGGAGGATCTGGCTGGGCTGGTGTTCGACAATGCCATGGAGCAGTTCAAGAAGCGCACCGACCACATGAGCGAAATCGCTAATCCAGTCATCAAGCAGGTGTACGAAACGCAAGGTCAGATGTACGAGAACATCCTCATTCCTATCACCGATGGCCGCAAGATGTACAACATCTCTTGCAACCTCAAGGAGGCTTACGAGACAGAGTGCAAGGCTATCGTGAAGCAGTTTGAGAAGTCAATCCTGCTGCATGTCATCGATGAGGAATGGAAGGAGAACCTGCGTAGCCTCGACGAACTGCGTAATTCTGTACAGAATGCCCGCTACGAGCAGAAAGACCCGTTGGTGCTCTACAAGTTGGATTCAGCCAAGCTGTTCGACGATATGGTTGAGGTGATCAACAACGACACCATATCTATTTTAATGCGTGGACAGATTCCACTGCAGGAGCCTCAGCAGGTGCAGCAAGCTGCCCCTGAAATGAAACAGGACACCAGTCAGTTGCGTGAGAATAAGCGTGAAGCACCAGAAGCGACAGGTGGCGATCCTGCTCAGCAGGCTGCAGCAGCTCGCGACACACGTGAGCAGCAGCGCACCCCTTACAAAGCCCCCAAGACAGTAGGTCGCAATGACCCATGTCCATGCGGTAGTGGCAAGAAGTTCAAGAATTGCCACGGAAGAGGACTATAAATATTTACGATTGACGATTGACAATTGACAATTATTATGAAAAAGGTATTGTTAATATGGGTTAGTTTAGTGCTGTTATGTGGATGCCAAAGCATCGACCAGCTGTCAATCGACTACCTGCTGCCAGCTGAGATGAGCTTTCCTAACCAGCTCAGAAAGGTAGCAGTAGTGAATAATATGCCAGCAGAAGCCGACATCACATTGGATCGTCATTTTACCGACAAGCCAAACGTGAACAACCGTACACAATACCGCAAAACGCAATACCTCTTGGGCGATGGCAAAATCGTCACAGAGGCGTTGGCACAGGCATTGGCAGATGGTGACTACTTCGATACCGTCATCATCTGCGACTCTGCCTTGTGGGCCGACAACCGGGAGGAACGTGACCAAACCCTTACTCAGGAAGAGGTGAACACCTTAGCCAATCAGTTGGATGTCGATTTCCTGATAGCTATCGAGCATTTGGAACTGCGTGTGGAACAGCATGCATCTCCCGATCCCTATTTTGGCATGTTCGTTGCCAACACTGATGTAAAGGTGTCCCCCACCGTTCGCATTTACCTCCCCCAGCAATCCCCTCGCACAGCTATCAACAAGGTTGACAGCATCTTCTGGCAAGGTTTTGGTCAGGAAATCAACGAGGCAGTGCACGATCTGCCTAACCTGCAGCGGGTTGCCAAGGAGGCTTCTGCCTATGCTGGCGAGTTCGTCGCCAAGACCTTCGTGCCTTACTGGCAAACGGCCAACCGTTATTATTTCACCAACGGCTCCATAGGCATGCGCGACGCTGTAGTGGCTGTGAAAGAAGACAACTGGGATGAAGCGGTTCGCCTGTGGCAGAAAACATTCGATGAAAATAAGAGTGTGAAGAAAAAGATGTATGCATCATTCAACCTGGCTTTGGGCTATGAGATGCTGGAAAATATCGATGAGGCCATCAGCTGGGCAACGAAAGCGCATCAATATGCCCAGCAAGCCAGTCAGCCCGACGTGATGCAGCTGGCAGTCACTTATCTCCAGCAATTAAGTGACAGAAAGCAGAGTTATGCCAATGTAAAGATGCAGATGCAGCGTTTTGAAGAAGAATTTTAGGCTTTTGTGCATCACTTTTGCAAAAAATGCTTAAATTTGCCCGATAAATAATCTGTTAGTATATGAAACTGAACGAATCATCATCCGCACAGCTCAAGGCGACCATCCGCAAAGCCATCGGCAAGTACATGGCCGACGAAGAGTCTTTTGTTACCGACATCCATTTCCTGGCAAACTCCCAAACTGGTTCCTGCACGTTGTTCGACGACGATGATCAAGAGTTGGGACATACCACTATCAAAGAATGGGTGGCTTACGAAGGTGATGATTTCGACGAACAGACGGAAGAGATTTTGAGCGCCATCCTCCACGAGATGAAGGATGCCAATGATTTCGACAAACTACAGATTATCAAGCCCTACTCTTTTACCCTCATCGACGAGGACAAGGAAACCCTTGCCGAGCTCTTGCTCATGGATGATGATACCCTCATCGTCACCGATGAGCTCTTGAAAGGCCTCGACGAAGAACTCAACGACTTCCTCAAGGATCTCCTCTCTCGATAAAAAAGACTCTCCCCCATGACTGAGGGAGAGTTTTATATAATGAAGGAGGGAGTCTGTCTATCTCCCATAGTACCCTATAAACAACGGGCAGAACGTATTACTTTCCACGATTGCATATACGAACGGGCGGTCCAACCTCATCGTCTTGCTCTCCAACGGAGGCTGTACTGATGTATTCCGTTTGATGATATCCGTCACTGCAGCAGCCTCAGCCCCTTCCTCATCCATCAGGAAGAACGTCTTCTGCAATGCCTTCAAGCCCGATGACAAGTCTTTCTCCTCAAAAAACTTCATCTCATACGGATCAAACGTCAACGATGGGTTGATATTCCCCATCAGACCGAAAAGTTTCTCCTCGGTATATTCAGCCGTAAACTTCGGAGCATACAGGTTCAGATTCACTTTCCTATCTCGCTTGGCAACGGCATTGTAATCCAAATGAGTCAAAGCATCCTCCATGGCAACACCCTCTTTCGGCAACACAAACAGCATCTGGAAGGCACCATCAACGAACGGCTTCATAGCACACTCATACTGATTCGTTTCCTGATAGAAAGCCTGATGATCCACATGCATCATATCCACCTCCTCCTTTTGTCCATTGGCATAATGGAAAGGCTGCTTGGCTGTCTCAGCCTTGACGAACGGTGTTTCCCACCAAGACTTGAAATATACGGCGTTCATCAAATGGAACACTTCATCTTCCGAGGTCTTGTCCACCATGTGAGGAATGCGGTTGTTGGTATTCTCGGCACACCAGGCATTGATGATGTCCTTCGTCTTGCTGTCGGAAAAGTCCACAGCCTCGGTCTTGGCAGCATAATAATTCTGAATGGTAGTGAGGAATGCAGACAGAGCAGTGTAATGCTTATTGTACCAGAACGAGTTGGCACTCTTGAAGATAGCAGCCTCGTCGGCCTTCTCGATACCAGTCATCATGGTATGGAAGAAATCGTTCACCTGCTCCTTCGTATAGGTATCCAAGCCCAATGTCTTCAGCAATTCCTGCAAGGTCTTACCCGATAAGCCATTCATGAACATGCCCAAATCCACCTCCAAGCTGATGGGCGATATCATCAGGTTCACCCCTGGATCACGGTTCACATACGCTTCCTTGAACAATTTCCAAGAGAAATCCGCCAGGTTGCTATTCATAACCTGCTGCGTTTCATCCAGCACCACAGGCTTATAGCTATGACGTGTCTCCGGATTGTCCTCAGGCCCTGCAGGTTGAGAAGGTTCTTCCGGTTCCTCTGGTTCAGAGGGCTCAGGATTCACAGGCGTTGGCTCCACCTTTTGCGGTTCTTCCGGTTCCGGGTTAATCACTTCTTTCCCACTGTCACCACATGCCCACATACAGAGTGATGCAGCCATTGCCAAAATTATCGTTTGCATCTTCATAGTCTCAAGTTTTGTTTACAAATTTACTCGCTTTCTACGTATATAAATGCCAAATCCCGAAAACATTGCATCCCATTAACAATATTTAGCAAAACAAAATGAGGTTCAGTTGTGATTAGCCCAGTAAGGGTAACAGAACATAGGCGTTGTCCGCAAGGATTAGCCC
>CACZRQ010000047.1 GCA_902783615.1 uncultured Bacteroidales bacterium
CAAGTTATGCAGATTGGGATTCTTTGATATTCCTGAGGGGATGTTTAAAATGTACAGTATCTCATTTTCTTCCAAACAGGATGCTTCCTCTTGGAATCAACATACTCCCTCCCCCTCCTGACGGAGGGTACTCCCCCTTGCTAAGGGGGAGAGCCTTTGTGATCAGTATTTTTTATCAAATATTGGATAATTGGCATTTCTTTGCTATATTTGCGTTCATAATACATTTAAACTAAGAGTTATGAAGAGATTTATACTTATGGCAGCTGCAAGCATCATCCTGTGCGGATGCAAGGAAATGCAGAAGGGCAATGACGAGAGCACATTGTATTCAGGCAGGATGGTACAGACCACCGACATCGGTGAAGCAGTGAAACAGGAGCCAGATGAAGTGATAAGGCTGTATGAAGGTAAGGCTCCTGAATCTGAGGAGTGGACGCATCATGAAATGCGTTACGGAGAATATGGTAAAGAGATTTTCAATGTGGTAGATCCCGACTTGGCGCTCTATCTGCCTGAACCAGGAAAGGCCAACGGATCGGCCATGATTATCTGTCCCGGTGGGGCGTTTCTCGGCCTTTCGTACGTTAGCGAGGGCATCATGGTGGCGCAGGAGCTGTGTGCCCGCGGTATGACCTGCTTTGTGTTAAAGTACCGCACCACCCCCATCCTCGACGAGCAGGGAAATGGCACTGACGATGAGAACATCATCCAGCGGATGGTGATGGAGGTGATGGGGCCAGCTCTGAGTGGACAGACACCTTCGACTGAGGTGTGCCTCTCACTGAAATACAGCCACCTGGCTTTTGCCGATGCCGACAGGGCCGTGAGTGTGGTGCGCCAGAATGCTGCCAAGTGGAACATCAACCCCGACAAGATTGGTATCATGGGCTTCTCGGCAGGGGCTGTGACAGCCATGCACCAGGCGTTGATGCACTCTGAAAGTAGCAAGCCCAACTTTACGGGCGTCATCTATGGCGGATGGACCAAAGATGTAAAGGCTCCAGCAGATGCTCAGCCCGTGTTCCTCTGTGCTCCTGTGACCGACATCTTCTCGCCAGACGAAACCATAGATGTGTTTAAGGCTTGGCGTGAGGCCAAGGTTCCCGTAGAGCTTCATTACTACCAAGAAAGCACCCACGGATTTGGAAGTGTGCCTACAGGCAAGTCGTCCGACCTATGGGTGGAGGAAATGTACCGCTTCATGCAGGATGTTCAGTTCGTGAACTGAAAGCAAGGCATGCCTTCAAGGCAAAAACAATAGAGGCTGCGTTTCCGCAGCCTCTACTATTTCTATGGGTATCGACTTTAGAACAGGAAAGCAACGCCAAAGTTCACGCCTAAGCGGCTAAAGCCATTATCGGAAACGATATACTTAACCTCACCGCCAATCTTCACATTATCAGCCACAAAACACTCAAGACCACCACCTAAGTTTACACCCAAACGAGTAGGAATGTGATTGTTGAAGAAAGCGAGATTGAGACCAGCCAATGGATAAACATTGAACTTATCTACCACTGGAACCACGAAATGCACATTGCCATTTACATCAACCAGAGAAAGACCTCTCTTCTTGAAGAAGATATCAGTAGAAAGGTCACCACGAAGCTGATCGATGAAGCCATACTGCAGCTTAACACCAATACCGAACTGACCATTCCAGTCATCATAAGCTCCCTGTACACCAAAAGCAGTAACGCCCTTCTGAGCAAATGCAGCAGTACTCATTGCAAACACTGCCACCAACATAAACAAATACTTTTTCATACTCTATTCATTTTATTGTTAAAAAACTAACTGCAAAGATAATGATTAATTATCACATACCCATCAACTCTTTCTAAAAAAGTTTGAGCCGGTTCTTTCTCGCTTCCTCCAAAGAAAGCAGTTCTGGCTGTTTATCAGCCACTTCCTCGCGCAAATGCGAATATTCCTCGTTGAGATGATCCACCAGCTCGTGTTTGAGCGAAGGGTTCATCAGCCTGGCTGCCACCGATGGATTCTGCGAAGCATCCTTGAGATGCACCACAGGAGCATGATAAACGGGGGCAATCTTCAAAGCCGTATGCAACTGCGACGTGGTGGCACCACCAATCAGCAAGGGGATATCGAGACCTGCTTCCTCTAACTCTCTTGCCACATGCACCATTTCATCGAGCGACGGGGTGATCAAACCACTCAGGCCAATCATATCCACTTGCTCACGAATGGCTGTGCGAACAATCTCCTCGGCAGGCACCATGGTACCCAAATCGATGATTTCATACCCATTGCAAGCCATCACTACCGACACAATGTTCTTGCCGATATCGTGCACATCGCCTTTCACGGTGGCCAACAGCACCTTGCCTGCCGATGGCATACCAGCCTGTTTCTCAGCCTCGATATAGGGTTGCAGTATACTCACAGCCTTCTTCATGGTTCGCGCTGTCTTCACCACCTGGGGCAAGAACATCTTGCCTGCGCCGAAGAGGTCGCCCACCTGATTCATGGCTGTCATCAGTGGCCCTTCGATGATGTCAACTGCTTTGGGATATTTCTGCAAAGCTTCCTGCAAATCGGCCTCTAAGTTGTCGGCAATGCCTTTGATGAGGGCGAGACGTAAACGATCTTCGATTGAGAATTGAGCTTCGCTCAATTTGAGTATTGAGCTTCGCTCAATTGATGATGGAGCTTCGCTCCCTCTGACGATTGACGATTGTCCATTGAGTATTGAGCTTCGCTCAATTGATGATGGAGCTTCGCTCCCTCTGACGATTGACGATTGAGTATGGAGCTTCGCTCCTATTGAAGATGGAGCTTCGCTCCCTCTGACGGCCAAGCTTGTGGCTATTTCTATCAACCTTTCGGCTGCATCGGGGCGACGGTTCAGCACCACATCCTCAATGCGTTCCAGCAAATCGGATGGGATGTCGGCATAGAGCACAGAGGTGGATGGATTCACAATGCCCATATCCATGCCAGCCTTGATGGCATGATAGAGGAATACGGCATGCATCGCCTCACGTATATAGTTGTTGCCTCTGAACGAGAACGATAGGTTGCTCACACCACCACTCACATGACTGCCCTTCAGGTGTTCCCTGATCCAAGCTGCCGCACGAATGAAATCAACGGCGTAGGCATCGTGTTCAGGCATACCCGTAGCCACAGCCAGAATATTGGGGTCGAAGATGATGTCTTGCGGAGGGAAGCCCACCTGCTGGGTGAGCAGCTTGAAAGCCCTTTCGCACACAGCAATCTTCCGTTCAAAGGTGTCGGCCTGCCCTTGTTCATCGAAAGCCATCACCACGACAGCTGCTCCATAACGACGCAGCGTGCTGGCATGAGATAGGAAAACCTCCTCCCCCTCCTTCAGCGAGATGGAATTGACTACACACTTGCCTTGCATGCATTGCAAGCCAGCCTCTATCACCTCCCACTTCGACGAGTCGATCATCACAGGCACACGGGCTATCTCAGGCTCCGAAGCCAACAGATTCAGGAAATGCGTCATTTCAAGACGGGCATCCAGCAAACCGTCGTCCATATTGATGTCCAGCATCTGAGCCCCATCATCCACCTGCTTGCGGGCGATGCCCAGTGCCTCTTCATAATTCTTCTCCTTGATGAGCCGTAAGAACTTGCGAGAACCAGCCACATTGCATCGCTCGCCTATATTCAAGAAATTGATTTCAGGCTTCACCTCCAAGAGTTCCAAGCCTGAGAGCTGCAGATAAGGCGAAGGATGAACAGGCACATGAAGCTTGGCATCTTTCACCAACGGCTGATAGGCAGCAATATAGGCATCGGTAGTGCCACAGCATCCACCCACGATATTCACCAAACCCTCGTCGAGGTAGGTCTTGATTTGCGAAGCCATGTGTTCTGGCGTTTCGTCATACTGACCCAAACTGTTGGGCAATCCCGCATTGGGATAGGCACTTATATAATAAGGTGCTTGCTCAGCCAACCTGCGCAAGAAAGGCTTCATCTGCGCTGCACCAAACGAGCAGTTCAAGCCAATGGAGAATATGTCTGCATGAGCCACAGAAGCCAGGAAGGCCTCTAAGGTCTGCCCAGAAAGGGTGCGCCCAGCCACATCCGACACCGTAACGGAAAGCATCAGAGGCACTTTCCTGTCCATGAGCCTCATCGACTCCTCAGCCGCATAGATGGCAGCCTTGGCATTGAGGGTATCGAAAATGGTTTCCACCAGCAAGGCATCCACCCCACCCTCTAACAAGGCACTCATCTGTTCGACATAAGCCGCTGCCAAATCGCTGAAAGTGAGCGAGCGGAGTGCGGGATCGTTCACATCGGGACTCATCGAGCAAGTCTTGTTGGTGGGTCCCACCGAGCCAGCCACGAAGCGGGGCTTGTCTGGCGTGGAATAGCGGTCGGCTAAAGAGCGCGCCAAGCGGGCACCCGCCAGGTTCATAGCCCTCACCTGTGCCTCCATGCCATAGTCGGCCTGACTCACACGTGTGGCATTAAACGTATTGGTTTCAATGATATCGGCTCCAGCACGAAGATACTTTTCATGAATCTCACTGATGACATCGGGTCTTGTAAGGTTCAGCAAATCGTTGTCACCCTTGAGCTGGCGTTCTGAATGGACAAACAACTTCCCACGGAAATCGTTTTCTGTCAAGTTGTATTGTTGGATCATGGTTCCCAGTGCCCCATCGAGCACCAGCACCTTAGTGTTTAAACACTCTCGCCATTTCTCGTTTGTCATCTTTCTCCTTCAGTGTTTGACGTTTATCATATTCCTTCTTACCCTTTGCCAAGGCAATCACCAGTTTAGCCAATCCCTTTTCATTCAGGAACAGGCGCACGGGTACAATGGTGAAGCCCGGATTCAGGGCATCACGCTGCAACTTATTGAGTTCCTTGCGGTTCAACAGCAACTTACGGTCGCGTGTGGCCGCATGGTTGTTATAGGTTCCATAAGTGTACTGCGCAATGTGCATGTTCTTCACCCACAGCTCTCGTCTGTCGAAAAAGCAATAGGTGTCCACCAGGCTCGCCTTTCCTTGTCGGATCGACTTGATTTCGGTGCCCGTAAGAACCATACCAGCCGTATAAGTCTCGATGAACTCATAGTTGTGGGAGGCACGTTTGTTCTTGATATTAATAGGAGCCTGTTTCATGTTTTCAGTTTAGAATAATATTGAGTTTATCGAATACCCAACGCAACAGATACGGGCAAATCAGCAGGATAGCCGTTACGGCAACCGTCAGTGTGCTGCGTTTCTCTTCCGCCATATCCAACAGCTTGTCGGTGCCTTCCCACACCAGATAGACGGTATAGAACTGCAACATCAATGAGATGATACCCAAATCGGGCATCAATCCAGTGAGTATCTGCAAGAGGAAAACAACCGTCATGCTATAGCCCGCAAACTGTTGGGAAAGCAGCATATCGTCACGTTCGCCCTGCCGTATCCTTACCTGGTTGATGAGATAAGCCGAGAGGAAATAAGCTCCGAAGAGCGAAATCACCACACCAGCACACTGCATCATGGCATATTGGTAATCCTCGGCACTGCTCCATCCGTGCTCCCATATTGAGCCGATGAAAACGGATAAGGCAGAAAAGCCTATCATGGGATAGACATACTCGAAGGAAACCGCACGGATGTCAGTACGTTCACGAATCTCCACCCAAGCCTTGCCTGGAGAGGAAATCAGCAACATGGCAATATGTAATAGAAACTTATAGTTCAACGTCTTACCAAAAAGAACAGAAAGAACAATCAGTTCGCTAATGTAATATCATAATACTCCTCTCTGGTATTCTGATCTGCTGGGTCGTAGGATGAACGATTCACCATCGTCTTCATACGAATCACATTCGGAGCTGCGCCGTTGACAGCCTTGAATCCCTGAATGAGGTTGCGGATATTGAAAGCCTGATAGAGGTAGCTGCTCTTGTTGCGTTGAACCTCTGGGTCATCCACCACATCGTAGATCCACAATTCTAGGGTGGTACCATCGGTATGCAGATCTTCTGGAGCCTGCAGATAGAAATGATGTTTCTTTTCCTCAGCACTGTAATCGTTGGCACTCACATTCTCCATCCAGAAGATGTAAGGAACCATGATATAGTCTTCATTGAACATGAAAGGATACATCTCGCCGTTGTAGTCCAGGTCGTACATGTTGATGTTACCTTTGGCGCTTCCGCTCACCACATTGTAATTGTTTAAGCTGATAGGTGCAGAAGTGAGCTTCACATTCAGCTTATCGCCCGACCAAGTGGTGGGATCGTACTCAATGCCAATTGAATAGATACCAGGAGCTGAAGGGAGGTAACTGGTGTTTTCAGGAATCAGTGTTTCACCGCCATACTGCTTCAGTGTACCATTCTCATACAATACAATCACGTTCTGAGTGGATTTGTTATCGCCATCCTTACCGCTCAGGCAGGAGGTCATCACTAAGCTTGTCATCAGTACCAAGCCCATCAAGGCAATCATTCTAAAATTCTTCATTGTCGTCTTTTTTTTATTTATCGGCGCAAAATTAGTCAAAAGATTTAAGTTAACACATTTCTATGCGTTAATTTTAGCAAATAAAGCTTTATTCTACGGCAGCAAACTGTTCAATGTGTTCATCCACATAGTTTGCCACCAAGGCTGTGTATTCTTCTTCATTCTCAATGAACATTTCTTCCAATGGGTCGAAGGCCTCGTAGTCCTCATACATCGCCATGAACTCGTCGTCCGTACGTTCCTTCTCCAAGTCCTCGCGATGCAGGTCGTAAATCCTGCGGGCATCGTAGATGATTCTGGCCAATTCGGGCAGTCCCCATTGCTTCATCACCTTGGCAAAGGGATTCAGGAAGATGTAGGCTCCATAGCCATTCTGGATGAGTTGGCAGAAACCTCCCTCCATCAGTTCATCACGCAGAATCTTGTAGGCAAGCAGGGTATGCTGCACCCCGTTGAGCAGTGTCATCGACTCTGCCGTCATCTGGCCACCCATCGCCTGCATGTAGGCATCTGTAAATACCTGAATGAAGCCATCCATGCCTTCAGCAGCTCCCTTGCGCAAATCTTCGTCTTTAATCTTTATCATCGATACTATTCATTTAATCAAACACTAATTTCTCCGCTTCCAATCACCAAACGCCTGTCCTTATCGTAGATAACACCATACTGACCAGGGGCGATGCCTTGCAGCATCTGGCTGGATTGCACCAAATAATCATCCCCTTGACGAACGATGCGGCCCGTAGTGAAATCAGGCGTATGGCGAATCTTAAAGGTAATTTCATGCTCCCCTTCCTGCCAAGGGTTCTCGGTGATGAAATGGAAATCCTTGAGGCGGAAATGGTCGCCATACTGCTTGGTGCAATCGTAGCCATTCGACACATACACAATGTTCTGCTCCACATCCTTCTGGATGACGAACCAAGGTCCCCCACTCAATCCCAAGCCTTTACGCTGACCAATGGTATGAAACCAGAAGCCCTTGTGCTTGCCCAGCTTCTTGCCTGTTTCCAGTTCAATGATATCGCCCTCCTGCTCGCCCAAGAAGCGACGCACGAAGTCGTTGTAATTGATGTTGTTGAGGAAACAGATTCCCTGACTGTCCTTGCGCTTCGCACTGGGCAGTCCTGCCTGGGCAGCTATGGCTCTCACCTCGCTCTTCATCAGTCCTCCCAAAGGGAACATCAGTTTCTTCACCTGAAGATAGGTAATCTGTGCGAGGAAATCGGTCTGGTCTTTCACAGGGTCAACAGCTGTGCCCAACCACACCTTGCCGTCAATCTCGTGGGTAGTGGCATAATGGCCTGTGGCAGTGATATCGAAGTATTTACCAGCCTGCTCTTCAAAACAGCCAAACTTGATCAGGCGATTGCACATCACATCGGGGTTGGGGGTGAATCCGTGACGAATCTTGTCGATGGCATAGGCCGCCACCTTGTCCCAATACTCGCGATGAAGGTCAATCAGCTCCAGCTTCAATCCATACTTATGTGCCACAGCCGTACAGATCTCCATGTCTTCTTCGGCAGTACAGTCCATGTAATCCACATCATCGCGCCCAATGCGGATGTAGAAAAGGGCAGGCTTGTAACCCTGCTCACACAACTGATGCACCACCACGGAGCTATCTACTCCCCCTGAAATCAAAACTGCTATATTCATGTCAAATCAGTAGTTCACTCTGTTACAATTTGCAAATATACGGAAAATTTGTTTTCTTTGCACTCTAAAACGTAGAATTAAAAGATGAAAAGCAAATATAGTGTCATAATAGTTGTTTCTATCGCCTTGCTGACAGGCCTTTTCGCCTCTTGCGGCAAAGACCGTTGGGAACTGTATTACCCCCAGACCCGCCAGAGTATCTGGATTGACAGTGTGATGCGGGAGAATTATCTGTGGAACGACGAACTGTCTGACGAAGACGAGCTTACTTCGTCCTATTTCCTCAACTCCGTGAGTTTCTTGGCTAAGGTGAAGAACACCAACGACAAGATGAGTTATGTGGATACCGCCTGCTCGGTACCTCGCTATCAACCTGGTTTTGATTTGAGTTTATATCCCATCAACGACAGTATTTACATGGCTTTGGTAACCCACGTCGAGCCTGCCTCTTCCAGCGCAGCAGTGGGCATTAAGCGTGGTGATTGGATTGTAGAAATCGATGGAAAGGAGGTCACCGAAACGATTGTGGATCAGTTGGGTAATGGCGAGGCTCATACGCTGGCCATTGGCTCTTTTGTCACAATACCTGCCACAGAAGATGAGGAGGAGCAATATGGGATAATGTTTGACCGAGAAGTGGAATTGCCTGTGCCCAGCGGCTATTTCATTGAAGCATTGCCTGCCGTGAATGTGGTGGGTATAGAGGGCGGTCAGGTGGGCTACATGCTCTACAGCGACATCTCAGCCGAGCATCGCGAGAAGGTGGCTGCAGCATCGAAATCATTGGCTTCCAGTGGTATTACAGATATGGTTCTCGACCTTCGTTTTGCGGCTACAGGCGATGTGCAGGGCTTGCAGTACCTGGCTTCGATATTGGCTCCAGCCCAAGTGTTGGGCACCAAGATGGCTACGGTGAAGTATGCTGAGTCGCGTCATGCCGACACCAGTTTGCCTTTCCTTCCTGCCAGCGAGTTGGCAAGTGGGGAGAACCTGAACCTCGAAACGCTGTATGTGCTCACCTCGTCAGAGACAGCTGGTCCTGCCGAGATGCTCATCAATTGCCTCAAGACGGTGATGAATGTAGTGGTGATTGGCCAAAAGACGAAAGGCAGTGTGGCTCAGGCTTGTGAGAGTTTCCGCGATCTCAACCGTGATCAGTTGCTCCGCCTGGTTGTTTGCGAGCTCACCGATGCCAATGGTGAATTCTCTTACACAGGTTCTGGCTTCACCCCCGATTATTCCGCCGAACCTTTCAACCCAATAGAGGGCATCCAACCCTACGGCTCCCCCTCAGAGAATCTCTTCGCCAAAGCATTATCTGTAATTGCTGGGGGAGAGGAAGCAACAGAAGAAGAACAATGATTAGCCCCATCGAGCAGGGTGTCCAATAAACGGGATAATTTTTGGTAATGATATAACTGTTAACCCATGGCCCAATTAGGGTAAGGTCTGTGTTTGTGCTTGTAATTTATAACGCTGAAAGCGTTACCGTTCAATAGCCGTGGGTTCGAGCATAGCGAGAACCTACGGATAGATCGGATAATAAAAAATCGACGCTGAAAGCGTCGCCCTGCATCATGTTGGGGCACTCTTTCAGAGTGCAATTACAAATGTATCAACGTAAACCGCAGGTTCTTCGAACCCGCGGCTATTATAAGGTGGATGCTTTCAGCATCCAAAAATTGAAATCGTTTTTTGAACGCTCTACACTACAAGGCAACAGGACATAGGCGTTGCCCACAAGGATTAGCCCCATAGGGGCTATCGAAAGTTCAATTACTTGGAATATCTTGCGTTCAAACCATCTAGCACTTCCTGGGTGATATCCAACGCCTTGTCGGCATACAGCAGGTTATCCATGCCTGTATTGCTGATAATCAGCGTAAAGCCCTTAGTCTTGTTATACTCCTTCAGGAAATTCTTGATAGAGTCAGAGAGCTGGATGTTATTCTTCTCGCTCTCGGCAGCCAGTTCGCTCTGCAGTTTGTCGCTCAGCTTCTGCAAATCATCGCTCAACTTGGTGATGCGGTCATACTCCTGCTGAGCGCGTTCTGCTGAAAGGAATGCATTGTTCTGATACTTTGTCTGGAATTCCTGCTGCTGTTTCTGCAAATCCTGTGCCTTCTGATTCAGCTGCAGACGCACATTCTCGCTCTTCTTCACCATTGCCTCGTTGAGGTCGATGCAGAAGTTATACTTAGACAGCAGCGTGTCGATTTCAACATAAGCCACCTTCATATCAGACACTACACTTGGTGTAGCTGTGCCTTCTGTGTTCTGACCATTCTGGTTACCTGCACATTGTGCAAACATCACGATGCAGCTCAATGCTGCCAAACCCATGATAAGGTTTCTCATTTTCTTCATAATCACTTTTTATTTTTAACCTTTTATTTCTTTTCCTTTATTGCCAATCTCGACGGCTTGCGAGCGTTCCGATCTTGCGATTCCACACAATCGATGCCCCGCTTCATCATCTCCTTGTTGCCGCTAATGTGGAAGTGGGGAAACTTGCCCAGCTTGGTGAAAAACACCTTTACCCCCAACAACAGCACACAAATGCCGACAATTGCCAAAGTTATGAGCACTGTATATAGCATTTCTCAATTATTCTTCTTATTTTTGCAAAGTAGTAAACGCTTTCTTTGCAAAAAGCGCGTGCAAATTTACAACAATAAATTGAATATGGAAAAAAAAGAACTAAAACCTGCTGGAGTTTTCAGATTTTTTGAGGAAATTTGTCAGATTCCAAGA
>CACZRQ010000048.1 GCA_902783615.1 uncultured Bacteroidales bacterium
CGTGATGGTTTCGCTGGCTGCATAGCGTGGGAAGCGATTCAGTCGGCCATCCATCATGAATGTCTTCAGCCAGTATTGTGATGGCAGGAATTCCAGATTGAAACCTGCCTCGCCTGCAATGGCCTGAGGCACAGGTTTGTCGAGGTAAACGCTCATCTCCACGGCATCGCCCTTACCAGTAACTACTACACGACTGTCGAAGTCGTAGTCTTCATACCGTATGGAAATCTCGATAGAGTTGTTGGCTTTATCGACCTTGCGATCGATGAGGGTGGGCACCAAGTCCCATTGTTCTGGGGCATTGTTCAGGCGGACGGCACCTCCCTGAGCTGTGCGCACGCCATGATGGATGATCTCGATGCCAGAATCCTTCTCGTCGTTGAAGCCTCCATTGAAGCTATTGCTGAACACCAGTACATTCACCCCTTGGCGCTCGAAATAATCGAGGTCGTTCAGTTGCAGTCCCTGAGCTTGGCAAAGCGAGGTAGCCAAGAGGCCTGCCATGAAAAGCATGGATTTCTTCATGATCTAATTTGAATTCGTGAAAAAAAGAGAGGGCAAAAGCATAGAAAGCCCTTGCCCCCCTTGGTTGATAAATTACTTAAACAGTTTCTGGGCAAAGATGGTGAGATAAACACGCCAGTTGCGCCAGATATGGCCACCATCCGACTCGTAGTACTCGCAAGGATAACCCTTCTCCTGGCAATAGTCACGCAAGGCAGAAGCTGTTACCTTCACACCATCGGCTGAGCCAACGCCAATCCAGTAGAGTTTTGGCTTAGCGGCAAAGAGAGCCTTGAGCTGGGCCTCGTTTTCAGGACCACTACCAGCACCTGAGAACATGCCAACATAACCTATGGTGCCTGGATAGCGACGGGAGATGGCAAATGAATGGCGTCCACCCATTGACAGACCTGCCACTGCGGTGTTATACTGACCCGTCTTTACACGGAAAGTCTTCTCTACGAACTTCTTGATGTAGGGGAACTCATCCTCCATAGGCGTGGTGTCCTGATCACGGCTGTTCAGCATGGTGGGTTGGAACATATTCACCTCATTGGCATCTGGAGAGGAAGGATTTCTCACCACACCATTGGGCATTACCACAATCATGGGCTTTGCCTTACCCTCGGCAATCAGGTTGTCCATGATCTGCACGGTGCGACCCAAGTCTGACCAAGCGTTCTCATCACCACCAGAGCCATGCAACAGGTAGAACACAGGATATTTCTCCTTGCTGGTTTCATAGCCATGAGGCAGATAAACCGTCAGACGACGATCCATGCCTGCATGCTCGCTATCGTACCAGATGCGGGTAACTGTGCCATGAGGTACATTGTTGTTGATGTAATAGTGACCCTTGTCGCCCTCTTTGGTAGAGATGGTGAAGATGTTCGACCAAGTGGCCACATCCCTGTTCATGAACACATTGGATGGGTCGAGTGTTCGCTTACCATCCACGATGAAAGCATAGGTGTAAAGCTCACCTTCCAACGGAGCTGTTGTGTAGGTCCATACGCCATCCACCTCTTTCATGTCGGCTGAGCGTTCAGTCAGCATGTCGCCTGTTACTTTCACATCCACAGCTTTCGGGTTGATGTATCTGAAAGTCACCGTGTTGTCAGCGTTTATCTCAGGAGATACAATCCCAGTGCCAGGTCCCAATGCCTGCTGGGCAAAAGCCATCGAGCCACAAGCCCACATGGCTAAAGTCAATAATGTCTTTTTCATAATACCGATTCAATAACGTTACTCATTTATGCCCAAGTAGTCAACTGATCTTCTGTCACAAACTTCAGGTTGTTGAGGATGATCACCTCACGAGCCTGCTCGTTGTTGTCGGTGCGGAACACCAGGATGCCCTTGCCACCCACCAGGAATGAATACAGGTAAGCAATGCTGATGCCATTGTCGCTGAATGCCTTGATGGCGTCGGCACCACGACCAGGCTCATTGTCCAGCTCGATGGCAAACACATCGGTCAGCGCCACAGCTACACCAGCATTCTTCAATTCTTGATAAGCCTTGGTGGGCTCACTGCACAGGATGCGGCAGATGCCGTATTCAGCAGTATCGGCAATCGTCATGGCGATGAGCTGAATCTGCGATTGCTTGATCAAATCGAGCACTTTTACCAGTGTGCCAGACTTGTTCTCCAGGAAGATTGATAATTGTTTGATTGTCATAATTGTATGGTTTTAAAAAAGTTTTCTTAAATCTTTCACTCTCACAGCTTTCTTCTCGTCGGATACAACTAAAGTGCCCTTTGGTACCAGCTTCACACGTGGGGTGATGAGGATTTCATCCTTCAATTGGCGGGTAATTTCTTTCTCCAACGATTTCAAGCGAGCATAATCATCGGTGAAGAGCTGATTCAACTCAACCTCAATGGTCATGATGTCGTTGCTGTCAACGGTTTCCAACGTGATGAGATAGTCGGTGCTGAGCTCCTTGAAACCCAACAGAATCTTCTCGATCTGGATGGGGAAGATGTTCACACCCTTCAGGATCATCATATCGTCGCTTCGGCCTTGCAGGCGAGCCAAACGCTTGTGATGACGGCCACAAGGACAATCGCCTGGCAGGATGCGAGTCAGGTCGCGAGTGCGATAGCGAAGCAGTGGCATACCCTCACGGTTGATGGTGGTGAGCACCAGCTCGCCTAACTGGCCATCAGGCACAGGCTTCAGCGTTACAGGGTCGATGATTTCCACGATGAAATAATCTTCCCAGATGTGCAAGCCATTCTGCTCCTGGCATTCGAAAGCCACACCAGGACCCATCATCTCTGAGATACCATAAGAGTTGTAAGCCTTCACGCCCAAGTTCTGCTCAATGCGTTGGCGTTGCTCTTCGCTATGAGGCTCTGCACCAATGCAGAGAACCCTCAGCTTGGTATCCTTGCGTGGATCCACACCCTCTTCCTTCATCACCTCGTAGATGCGAGAGGCATAGCTGGGGATGGCATGCAGCACCGATGTGCCGAAATCCTTGATGAACTTGATCTGACGGATGGTGTTACCTGCAGCTGCTGGCACGGTAAGCATACCCACTTTCTCGGCACCATACTGGAAGCCCAAGCCGGCGGTGAACATGCCATAGCCAGCTGAGTTCTGGAATACGTCCTCAGGGCGACTTCCCACCATCCACAGGCATCGAGCCACTGCATTGGCCCATTCGTCGAGGTCTTTCTGTGTGTGAAGCACCACCGTAGGATTACCCGTAGTACCACTGGATGAGTGCAGACGCACGCAATCCTTCAAAGGCACACAAGCCAGTCCGAAGGGGTAGTTCTCACGCAAATCCTCTTTCGAGGTAAAGGGTAGTTTCTGAACATCATCCAATGTCTTGATGTCATCGGGGGTGATGCCCAGTTCTTGGAATTTCTGCTGATAGAAAGGCGAGTTCATGCAATGGCGCACCGTCTTCTGCAGGCGTTCCAATTGTAGAGCCTTCAGTTCATCGACTGACATGGTCTCTACTTCCGGATTAAAATAGTCACTGTAATTCATTATTTCTTATTTAATATTTCTATTGTCGATAACATGTGCACTCTTACCCTGACTACGTTCAATGGTGTTTGGCGCTTTCAGCTTCACTTTAGCTGCAATGCTCAATACGCTCTTCAATTTGCCTGCCAATTTTTTCTCCAACTCGTCGATGGCGGCTGGTGTGTCGAAGGTAGAGGTGAAATACTCTTGGCGCAACTCCACCTGCACCTGCAAGGTGTCGAGGTTGTTTACGCGATCTACGATCAGCATGTAGCGAGGCGCAAACTCCTTCATGCTCAGCACCACGCTCTCCACCTGTGATGGAAACACATTGATGCCTCGGATGATGAGCATATCGTCGCTTCGTCCGTGGATAGCCGACATGCGTACGCTGGTTCTGCCACATTCGCACTGGCCTGGCAGCAGAGAGCAGAGGTCGCGAGTGCGATAGCGCAACACGGGCATACCCTCTTTGGTGAGAGTGGTGAACACCAGCTCGCCTTGCTGACCTACTGGCAGAGGTTCCAGGGTGACTGGGTTGATGATTTCAGGGTAGAAGTGGTCTTCGTTGATGTGTGAACCATGCTGAGCCTGGCATTCATAGCTTACGCTGGGACCCATCACCTCACTTAAACCATAGATATTGAAGCCTTTTAAGCCAAGGCGTTCCTCAATTTCCTCACGCATCTTCTCTGTCCAGGGCTCAGCGCCAAAGGCACCCACACGCAGTTTGATGTCGTCCTTCTTAATGCCCATCCTGTCCATGGTTTCAGCCAAATACAGGGCGTAGGAAGGTGTGCAGGCAATGCCCGTGATGCCCAAATCCCTAATCAGACGGGCGTGCTTTTCGGTGTTGCCAGTAGAAGCTGGTACTACTGAGGCACCCACCATCTCCACACCATTGTGAGCACCCAGGCCACCTGTAAAGAGGCCATAGCCATAAGCTACTGAGAAGATGTCATCGCGTGTCACGCCATAGGCAGTGAGGCAGCGAGCCATACATTCGCTCCACACACCGATGTCCTTGCGGGTATAGCCCACAATGGTAGGGTTGCCCGTTGTGCCAGAAGAAGCATGGATGCGGATGATTTCACTGGGTGGAGCTGCCTGCAAACCAAACGGATAGTTGTCTCGCAGGTCTTTTTTTGTTGTAAATGGCAGTTTCTGAATGTCCTCGATGGTTTGGATATCATCGGGAGTGATGTCCATTTCCTGCAATTTGTGGCGATAGAAAGGTACATTGTGATAAACATACTTTACAATCTTGTGCAATCTCTTTCCTTGGAGTGCGCTCATTTCGTCGCGACTCATACATTCTTTGTTCGGATTCCAAATCATTTTTTTATAATTGCTATTTATTAAAAGTTTCCTTTCGGTGCAAAAGTACACTTTTTTCCTCTGACTGCAAAAAAAAGTGAGTGAAAGAATTACATTTGCCATCAAAATGTATTATTTTTGCATCATCATACTAAAAAACCTAAATAGCAATGATTAATAAACAGCTTTTACAGCCTGAGAGCATTGTTGTCATCGGAGGCTCTAACAATAAGCACAAGCCTGGTGGCGCAGTTGTCCGCAATTTACTGGATGGTGGTTACAGTGGAACCCTACGCATCCTCAATCCCAAGGAAGATGAGGTGCAGGGAATCAAGGCATTCCACGATTTGAAAGAGTAGCCGCCCACCGATTTGGCTATTCTTGTGGTAGCTGCCAAATACTGTCCCGACTATGTGGATTATCTGGCCGCAGAGAAGAATGTGCGTGCGTTCATCATTGTATCGGCAGGCTTTAGCGAAGAGACCCATGAGGGGGCTCTGTTAGAGCAACGCATTCTGGACACTTGCGAGAAGTATGGTTGTGCGCTGATAGGTCCCAACTGCATTGGTCTGCTTACCCGTTGGCATCACTCGGTGTTCACCAAGCCTATTCCTCACCTCAATCCGAAAGGCGTGGATTTCATTTCGGGTAGTGGAGCTACGGCAGTGTTCATCCTCGAGAGTGCCGTTACCAAGGGCTTGCCTTTCAACAGTGTGTGGTCGGTGGGCAACGGCAAACAGATTGGCATCGAGACCGTGCTGGAGTATATGGACGAACACTTTGATCCTGAGCACGATTCTTTCATAAAGCTGCTCTATATCGAGAATATCAGTAACCCAGACAAGTTACTGTATCACGCTACTTCGCTCATTCGTAAAGGTTGTCGTATAGCCGCCATCAAGGCAGGCTCTTCTGAGAACGGCAGTAGGGCGGCCAGCAGTCATACTGGAGCCATTGCCTCGAGCGACTCTGCTGTTGAGGCTTTGTTCCGCAAGGCTGGTATTGTGCGTTGCTTTGGTCGTGAAGAGCTCACCACTGTGGGTTGTATCTTCACGTTGCCTCGTTTCGCAGGCAAGAACTTTGCCATTGTCACCCATGCTGGTGGACCTGGCGTGATGCTTACCGATGCCCTTTCTAAGGGAGGTATGCAAGTGCCCCCACTTGCGGGACCTGTTGCCGAGGAACTGAAATCGAAGCTGTTGCCTGGTAGCAGTGTGGCCAATCCGATCGATATCCTGGCAACGGGAACAGCCGAGCACTTGGGCATAGCCATCGACTGTTGTGAACGAATGGAAGATATCGATGCCATCATGGTGATTTTCGGCACGCCTGGTCTGGTGAAGATCTTCGAGGTGTATGATGTGCTTCACCAGAAAATACAAGAATGCAAGAAACCCATTTTCCCCATTCTGCCCAGTGTCAGTACGGCAGGCCCTGAAGTTCAGGAGTTCCTGAAGCGTGGACATGTGAACTTCAGTGACGAGGTGACGTTGGCCACTGCACTGACGCAGATTATGAAGACCCCCGAACCAGCACGCTTCGAAGTGGAGCTTTACGGCACTGATATATCTCGTCTGCACAAGTTGATCAGTGGCATCAAGGAGAGTGGCTATTTGTCGCCTGACCTTGTGCGTGAGATTCTCTTATGTGCTGGTATTCCTCTTGTTCCTGAGCTCGTTTCTACCTCAAAGGACGAACTGGTGGAATTCGCTGAGCGTGTGGGCTATCCTGTGGTGGCAAAGGTTGTGGGACCTGTGCACAAAAGTGATGTGGGTGGTGTGGCATTGAACATTCGTTCGAAGGAAGTGTTGGCCGCAGAGTACGACCGTATGATGCAGATTCCTGAGGCTACAGCCGTGATGGTGCAGAAGATGATTAAGGGTACTGAGCTGTTTATTGGTGCCAAGTACGAGGAACGCTTTGGCCATGTGGAACTCTGTGGCTTGGGTGGCATCTTCGTCGAGGTGTTGCGCGATGTGTCGTCAGGTCTCGCCCCATTGAGCTATGAAGAGGCTTACTCCATGATTCATTCTCTTCGTGGTTATAAGATATTGCAAGGAACGCGAGGCAAGAAGGGCATCAATGAGCGCAAGTATGCCGAGATTATCGTGCGTCTGAGCACCCTCTTGCGCTTCGCCACAGAGATAAAAGAAATAGACATCAACCCTCTGCTCGCCGATGAAAACGACGTCATA